>JABMMT010000299.1 GCA_013205155.1 Betaproteobacteria bacterium
GCTGCCCCCAATCGAATCCCAGCCTCATAAGACAGGGGGCCGCAAATTGCCCCTAAAACTACCCCCAGAACCAGCTTACCCCGCAGCCAAGATAAGGAACTATTGAGGGTGCTGGCTACTAAAAGCCAGAGTGCCCACATCCATGCTGGTGCTAAATAAGGAGAGGGCCAAGCATCCTTAAAGTCGACGAGCCCTAGATACATCAGAAGGCTATCGGTCACGATCCCAAAAGATAGTACTTTGAGCAGCAAGCTGAGCTCCAGCTTTGGGGTCTGAGAGCGCCAGATATGAAACACAATATATGCCAGACTTCCGATCACTGCCCAGAGATCCTGGTGATAAGCAGCGCCCAAGACACAAGCAAACCAACCTGCTTGAAAAAAAACGAAATTCCAAAATTTAGACATATCTTTATTTTATCTGCAAAGAAAAAGGTCGCCACAGAGTGTGTAATGACCTTTCAACTTTGTGGGCCGAGACTTAGATAAAACGGAATGCGATGATGGCGATGATCGTTGGCGGTAGCGCATATAAAAATAAGTGGAGCGGGCTAATGGCGCCCTCTTCAAAGCTGGGCTTCAGAATGGAGAAGCCTGCGGGATTGGGGGCATTGGCAATCACCGTTAAGCCGCCGCCAGTGAGCGCACCCGAAACCAATGAGTATTTAAATTCATCGGAGAGTCCTTCTACTAGCGATCCTAAATAGGTCAGCGCAGCATTATCAGTCACTGCAGTAAGGACGGTAGCGCCGTAATAAACCGAAGTCGCATCTAAATTGACCAGAAGGGATTGCAACCACCATTTTTGTTGTCCGCCCAGAACCACAAGACCAGCCAAGAAAAATGCTACTAATAAACTTTCGCGAATAATCAGCTTATTTTGATAGCGTGCGTAGGCTGCGGTATAGCCCACAAAAAACAAGAACAAGCCCATAAATAAAACCGAGTGGTGCACTGATATCACCACCCCAACTAAAAAAGCTAAATGAATTGCAATCACGCCAATCGGAATCGCATCAATTTTTTTCTCACTAGGCGCGATGCTAAAAGCATTTAATTCTTTAAAGAAGATCAATGCGAGCAAAGTGGAATTAGTAGCCACTGCGAGTGCAGAGCGCCAGCCAAAGTTCTGAAGCATAAACCAGAGATCCCAGTTCCAAGTAGTCGCTACCATCAAGATGGGAGGGGCTGCATAAGGAGTTAATGCGCCGCCAATCGAAATATTCACAAACAGTACGGCAAGGGCCGCATACATCAACTTAGGTGAAATATTCTTCGAGAAATAGTAATTGCGTAGCAGCAAAGCGGCTACCGTCATGGCAGCGGGCTCTGTAATAAATGAGCCGAGCAAGGGCACTAGCGTGAGTGTGACCCACAAAAATCCAACCGACTTCTTAACGGGTAGTAAAGCAGTCACCCGTAATACCAAGAAAAGGCAAAACTCTAGAACCGGTTTACTCGCTGCGATGATCATGATCACAAAGACAAATAGCGGTTCGGTAAAGTTCAGTTTATTAAGGTAGGCGATAGTTGCCTCATGTCCGGTGTAGACAAAAAAGAATGACACCAACACCATCGCCCAAAAACCAAATACCACCTCAACCTCACCAAGCAAATGCCAAACACCAGAATGGTTTGGATACTTGTGCGCCAAGTGCTCAAAAAACTTCGTTGAAAAAGTATGTATCACCGCCACCGCAAAAATGGCACTGCTGACAATATTGATCGTGGTTGGAGTCATATTAATCAGTATAAAGATGAAATCTCAGTTACTTGAGGTTCTCAATCATTTGATGGGCAATAAAAAACCCGCTCCGAAGAGCGGGTTGATAAAGCCTCGAGAATGAACCCGAGAAGCAATCTGACTACTTAAGTGGCTAGCGTATTGATATCACCACGCAACGTTGGGTAACGTACGTGATCGACCAACTCTTGAATATCCTTACGTGGGGCTGGGGTTAGCAAGCTCACCAGGATAATCGATGCAAACCCAAGAGGTACGCCAAACAAACCAGCAGAGTTCGGCAGGATACCCCACCAAAGTTCAATTGGTGAAGTCACACCGAAAACACCTCTTAACCACGGCTGAGTCGTCGCCATGTAATAGAACGTGATTCCGAGTCCAAGCACCATGCCAACGCAAGCGCCCGCCTTATTAGCGCGTTTCCAGAAGATGCCGAGCACCAGAGCTGGGAAGAACGCTGCGGCGGCAAACGAGAAGGCTGCAGATACCAAGAACAAAATATCTGCTGGCTTTTGAGCTGCTACATAGGCTGCAGCCAACGCAACAACAAGCAACAAGACTTTTGAAATTAAAATGCGCCGTGCAGCAGGTGCATTTGGATTAATCATCTTGTAGTATAAGTCGTGCGATA
>JABMMT010000300.1 GCA_013205155.1 Betaproteobacteria bacterium
AAGCTTGCGTTTGCTGGTGATGGTGTAGGTCAAATTGAGGCGCGCAAATTCATACTGGCGTGGTACTGGATCTTTAAATACGCCTAGCTCTTTCAATGAATTCACAATCCAGTCATAGAGCGGACGATTGTTTTCAAACTCGAGCGTGCAAATCGAATGCGAGACATTCTCAAGGGCATCTGAAATGCAGTGAGTAAAGTCATATAAAGGATAGATGCACCATTTGCTGCCCGTACGGTGGTGATCGGTATGGCGAATACGATAGACCACAGGATCGCGCATTACGATATTGGGATGTGCCATATCGATTTTTAGGCGGAGAACATGTTCACCGTCTTTAAATTTACCATCACGCATTTCGCGAAAGAGGGAAAGGTTCTCCTCAGCGCTGCGCTCACGGTGAGGGCTATTCTTCCCTGCTTGACCAAAGTTACCGCGGTTGGTGTGAATCTCGTCTGCACTCTGACTATCAACATATGCTTTGCCATTCTGAATCAGAATTTCTGCAAACTCATAAAGTTTGTCAAAGTAATCACTAGCATGATAAAGATGCGTTCCCCAATCAAAACCTAACCATTTCACGGCGTCTAAGATGCTATCTGCGTATTCAATATCTTCTTTGACTGGGTTAGTGTCATCAAGGCGCATATTGCAACGAGCACCACCAGCCTGTTGCTGGTAGTCTGCTGCGAGACCAAAGTTCAAGCAAATACTTTTGGCATGACCAATATGGAGATAGCCATTTGGCTCTGGTGGAAAGCGCGTAATGATGGAAGGAATCGCTTGCCCGGCCACATTGGTCCGTTGCTTAAATACACCACTCGCTAAGTCATGATCGATGATCTGACGTAAAAAGTTAGAAGGTTCGGTGCTTGGGGCTGCTGCTTTGGAGGGTTTGCTATCTTGGGACATAGCGACATTGTAGAGAAAACCCCAAAGTCATAAAGAAAAAGCCCGCAAACTGCTGCGGGCTCGCTCTAGATAGCTTAGTAGAAATTATTCTTCTACGAATACCTCTTGGCGACTCTTCTTCACTGCTGGTAAGGCTACGATCACCACCAAGAGGGCTGCGGCGATCAGCAATCCTAATGAAAGTGGACGCGTTAAAAAGGTAGTGAAGTCACCGCGGGAGAGAAGCAAAGCGCGGCGGAAGTTTTCTTCCATCATTGGCCCAAGTACAAAGCCCAATAGCAATGGAGGAGGTTCGCAACCGAGTTTAAAGAAGATGTAACCAATAACACCGAAAGCTGCGGTCACGTAGACGTCAAACACTGTGTTGTTTACGGTGTACACACCAATACAACAGAAGACCAAAATCGCAGGGTAGAGGAGGCGATAAGGAATCTTCAAGAGCTTTACCCAAATACCAATCAGGGGTAAGTTCAATAGAATCAACATCACGTTACCAATCCACATTGATGCAATCAGACCCCAGAACAATGCTGGGTTGCTGGTCATCACTTGAGGACCTGGTTGAATGTTATGAATGGTCATCGCGCCAACCATCAAAGCCATAACCGCATTCGGTGGAATACCCAATGTCAGCAATGGGATGAATGAAGTTTGTGCGGCAGCGTTATTTGCAGACTCAGGGCCAGCAACACCTTCGATCGCCCCCTTACCGAATTCATGGCTGTACTTAGATGATTTCTTCTCTACTGAGTAAGCGCCGAAGGCGGCCAAGGCAGCGCCACCACCTGGCAGGATGCCGAGGATAGAGCCGATAGTGGTGCCGCGCAAGATAGAGGGAATCATGCGCTTGATATCTTGCTTAGTAGGGATCATGGTGGTGACTTTATTTAAAAAGCCCTCACTATCATCCTTCTTTTCAAGGTTATTCATAATCTCAGCAAATCCAAAGACGCCCATAGCAACGCTGACAAATCCTATGCCATCGCTTAACTCTGGGATATCAAAAGCATAGCGAGATACACCGGAGTTCACGTCAGTACCAATTAAGCCCATCAAGAGACCTAAGATAATCATGCCAATTGCTTTGACCAAGGAACCAGACGCCAAGACCACAGCACCGATCAAACCTAAGACCATCAGCGAGAAATACTCAGCTGGACCAAACTTAAAGGCGAGCTGAGAGAGTGGGGCAGCAAAGGCAGCCAAAATCAATGTGGCAACACAGCCTGCAAAAAATGAGCCCATTCCAGCGGTAAAGAGGGCTACGCCTCCGCGGCCATTTTTGGCCATCTGGTAGCCGTCAATCGCAGTTACGACTGAGGACGTTTCTCCTGGAATGTTGAGTAAGATCGCCGTTGTAGAACCACCATACTGCGAACCATAATAAATACCCGCCAACATAATCAAGGCAGCGATGGGGGGTAGGGCATAGGTCGCTGGTAAGAGCATGGCAATTGTGGCTACAGGCCCTAAGCCTGGGAGTACGCCAATCAAGGTTCCTAAAACGCAACCAAGTAGGCAATACAACAGGTTTTGTAGAGTAAATGCGGTTTCAAAGCCGAGGGCTAAATTTGTAAATAATTCCATTTTTTAGTGTCCCGGTTTTATGTTTGAAGGAAGAACGGCAGAAGGGGGAATTGAAGCTTTAGACCCATCACAAATACCGAGTAAGTAAAGCCAAGTAGGACTACAAAATTAATTAAGGATACTTTCCAGTTAAATTCACGGCTAGCACTGGAAGCTAGCATTACCAATACAAAGATCGCCACAATAAACCCCATTTTTGGCAGGAGTATTCCGTATAAAACGATAGACCCAGTGATGAGCCCAACAATTTTCCAGTTGAATTGAGGAATGGCATCAATGGCGGCTTTAGCGCTCAAGGACTTCACTAGAATGAGCAAGCCCAGCGCTGCCATTAGCACGCCGAGCCAGAATGGGAAATAACCTGGACCCATCTTGGCTGCTGTGCCGTATTGGTACTGCCTAGCGACGATGGCGAAGAAGAGGCCAATGGCCATATACATGACCCCGGCTCCAAAATCCCGTTGATTGCGAATTTTCAAATTTTGCTCCTTGTGTATCGACTTGATTGTCGATCTTTTATTAATCTTGAGCGATTGTAAGGCACGATTAGAGCTTATCGACTAGGGTTTGCCCTAGTCTATTTCGAGTGCGATAATTATCTGCATGAAAGTCACCCAAATTCGCCAGGCTTACCTAGATTTCTTTGCTGAAAAAGGCCACCAAATAGTCCCTTCAAGTCCAGTGGTGCCTGGGGATGACCCAACCCTACTGTTCACCAATGCGGGTATGAATCAATTCAAGGATGTATTTTTGGGTTTTGATAAGCGCTCCTATAACCGGGCTACAACTGCTCAAAAATGTATTCGCGCTGGCGGAAAACATAATGATTTAGATAATGTTGGGTATACAGCCCGTCATCACACCTTTTTTGAAATGCTGGGTAATTTCTCTTTTGGGGATTATTTCAAGAGAGATGCGATTCAATTTGCTTGGGATTTATTGACTCAGGTATTGAAGTTACCCAAAGAAAAGCTCTTGGTTACGGTATATGCCGAAGATGATGAGGCTTATGAGATTTGGAATAAACAAATTGGAATACCGGCTGATCGCATTATCCGTATTGGAGATAACAAAGGTGCACGTTATGCCTCTGATAATTTCTGGATGATGGGTGACACTGGTCCTTGTGGCCCGTGCACTGAAATTTTTTACGATCACGGTGAACATATTCCTGGTGGTCCCCCAGGCAGCCCTGACGAAGATGGCGATCGCTACATCGAAATTTGGAATAACGTATTTATGCAGTTCAATCGCGATGAGGCTGGCAATATGCATCTACTGCCTAAGCCGAGCGTGGATACCGGTATGGGCCTTGAGCGGATAGCAGCTGTTCTACAACACGTGCATTCCAATTATGAAATTGATCTTTTTGTTAATCTATTAAAAGCAGCTAAAGAATCAGTTGATGGGGCTGGTGGCGAAAAGTGCGATCCACAAAGTCCATCACTCAAAGTGATTGCAGATCATATTCGAGCTTGTAGTTTTATAGTGGTTGATGGAGTCATTCCCGGAAATGCTGGTCGTGGTTATGTCTTGCGCCGTATTGCAAGACGTGCGATTCGTCACGGTTATAAGTTAGGAGCACGCAAGCCATTCTTCTATCAGTTGGTTCCGGCATTAGTAAAAGAAATGGGTGATGCCTATCCTGAGTTACGTGCTGCACAAGATAAGGTGAGTGAAGTGCTTAAGCAAGAAGAAGAGCGCTTCTTCCAAACCATCGCTAATGGTATGGAGATCTTAGAGGGCGCATTAGCAGGAGGCGCGAACGTGGTTGATGGTGAAACCGCCTTCCGCTTACACGATACTTTTGGCTTCCCGTTAGATCTCACTGCAGATGTGTGTCGCGAGCGTGGTGTCACTGTCGATGCAGAAGGTTTCGAGGTGGCGATGCAAAAGCAACGCGACCAAGCGCGTGCTGCCGGTAAGTTTAAAGTTGCACAAGGCCTGGAATATAAAGGCAAACCTACTCAATTCCATGGGTATGACACCTTAAGACATGAAGGCGCGAAAGTAACCGCTTTATATGTTGATGGTTCAGAGGTTCAAGTGGTTAAAGCAGGTGACTCTGCAGTCCTTGTGTTGGATCACACCCCTTTTTATGCTGAGTCTGGTGGGCAGGTAGGCGATAAAGGTGAATTGCGTAATGAAACCGTGCATTTTGGTGTCGCTGATACCTTCAGGATTCAGTCTGATGTTTTTGGTCATCAAGGAGAGGTATTAGAAGGAGAGATTAAGCTAGGCGATGTCTTAAATGCTCTGGTAGATGTCGCTCAACGCGCTGACACGATGCGCAATCATAGCGCCACGCATATTCTGCATAAAGCACTGCGTGAAGTCTTAGGCGATCATGTACAACAAAAAGGCTCGTTAGTTGATGCTACCAAAACCCGTTTTGACTTTACACATAATGCACCAATCACGGCCCAGCAAATACGCCGAGTTGAAGATATCGTCAATCGTGAAATTCTAGAAAACAGTGCGACCTTAGGCAAGGTGATGTCTTTAGAGGACGCGCAAAAGACCGGCGCCATGATGCTGTTTGGTGAGAAGTACGGAGATGAAGTACGCGTCTTAGAAATTGGTAGTTCAAAAGAATTATGTGGTGGTACACATGTGGCACGCACAGGTGATATTGGTAGTTTAAAGATTGTTTCTGAAAGTGGCGTGGCTGCAGGTATTCGTCGTGTTGAGGCAGTGACCGGTAATAATGCTTTACATTTCTTGCAAGGCTTAGAAGACAAAATGAATCAGGCTGCAACTATTCTCAAGACGCACCCAGGCGACTTAGTGAACCGCGTTACACAATTGCAAGATGCCCTACGTCAGGCTGAGCGTGAATTAGAAAAAGTGAACTCTAAATTGGCTGCTAGCCAAGGTGATGAGTTAGCGAATCAAGCACTTGATGTCAATGGCATCAAGGTCTTAGCAGCACGCTTAGATGGTGCTGATTCTCAGGTGTTACGCGAGACAATGGACGCACTCAAAGCTAAATTAAAAACTGCAGCAATCGTATTGGCCTCAGTACAGGGCGATAAGGTCAGTTTACTTGCCGGTGTTACAGCCGATTCCATTACTAAAGTGAAGGCCGGTGATTTAGTAAACTATGTTGCTCAACAAGTAGGCGGTAAAGGTGGCGGTAAGCCTGAGATGGCGATGGCCGGTGGTAATGATCCTAGTAAGCTTAGCGCTGCATTGGCTAGCGTCAAAGATTGGGTGGCAAGCAAATGAGTCAAGATATTGTGTTTAATGTAGAAGTGGACGCTATTGGCATGAATTGCCCATTGCCGATTTTGCGTACTAAAAAAGTACTCGCGACGATGCAGTCAGGCGAAGTCTTGAAGATCAAAGCTACTGATGCCGGTGCTGCTCATGACTTTCCTGCATTTGCAAAACAGACCGGAAATGAATTGCTTGCCAGCACTACCGAAGGTGAAGTGTTGGTCTTTTATCTTAAAAGGCGCTAAGCAGTCTTAAGTAAGTGAGCGGCTTTTGAGATAAGCGGCAAAATCATCTGCTACTTCAGGATGACGCAAAGCAAATTCCACTGAAGCTTTGAGATAGCCTAATTTGCTACCGCAGTCATAGCGCACCCCATCATATTCATACGCAAAAACAGGCTCTACTTTCAATAAGGAAGCAATGGCATCGGTGAGCTGAATTTCTCCTCCTGCGCCAGGCTTGAGATTACGAATATGAGCAAAGATGTCAGATGACAGCACATAGCGTCCCACCACTGCTAGATTCGATGGGGCATCTTTTGGTTGTGGTTTTTCTACGATGCCGTTGAGGCGGTAAATGCCTTTAGTCACTTCACTGCCAGCAACAATCCCGTAGGAGCTGCTCTTAGCAGGATCAATTTTCTCAACTGCAATAACAGAACCGTTTTGCTCTTCAAATACCTTGAGCATTTGTTTGAGTACAGGTGGCTGGCCATCCAATAAGTCATCGGCCAAGATGATGGCAAAAGGTTCATCGCGCACTAACTTTGCTGCACATAAAACAGCGTGACCTAAGCCCAGAGCTTCCGGTTGACGGACATAAACACAATCAACATGGCTAGGTTTTACGCTACGGACAATTTCTAGTAAAGACTGTTTATTTTTTGCTTCCAGTTCAGCTTCAAGTTCGTATGCCTTATCAAAGTGATCTTCAATCGCTCGTTTGCTGCGACCCGTAACGAAAATCATCTCAGTAATGCCTGCAGCAATTGCCTCTTCAACTGCATACTGAATTAAAGGCTTATCAACCACGTTGAGCATTTCTTTGGGGCTAGCTTTAGTGGCTGGTAAAAAGCGCGTGCCCAAGCCGGCAACAGGAAAAACTGCTTTAGTGATTACTTTGGTACTTAAAGGCATTTAGGGTCCAATCTTTATTGAAGTCGCTCTAATTGTGCAACAAGCTTCTGATGGTTTTGTTCGAAGCCTGCAAGGCGTTGTTTTTCTTGGGCTACAACCTCTACTGGAGCTCTAGCTACAAAGCTTTCATTTGTCAGTTTAGACCTTGCTTTAGAAATTTCATTAGCGAGGCGCTCGATCTCTTTACCCAGGCGAATGCGTTCTGCTGCCACATCTACCTCAATTTTAAGGAGAAGTTTGAGGTCGCCAACTAGAGCCATAGGAGCGTCAGGAGCATCAGGAGCATCTTTTTCAAGGGCAGATTCAGCACTATAGATTTTGACTTCAGATAGCTTCGCTAATGCCAATAGATAGGGAGTCGCCTGTTTTAGGAAAGCTTCAGGACCACTAATCCATAAAGGTACTTTTTGACCGGGAGGCACCTGCATCTCACCGCGAAGATTTCTGCAGGCATCCACAATGGCTTTAATTTGTGCAACCCAGGCTTCACTTTTCTCATCTATTTTTTCAGGCTGCGCTAGGGGGTAGGCTTGGAGGGCAATACTTTGTTTTTCTTCCTGTGCGATGACTTTGCCTGTCTTGGGGGCTACTGTTTGCCAAAGCGTTTCAGTAATAAACGGAATGAGTGGGTGTGCCATACGCAAAATAGTTTCAAGTACACGCAATAAAGTACGGCGAGTAGCGCGTTGCTGTGCTGGTGTTCCAGTTTGTAGCTGAACTTTCGCCAGCTCTAAATACCAATCGCAATATTCATCCCACACAAACTGATAAATACTGCTTGCAATGTTGTCAAAGCGATAGTTTTCAAAACCTTTCGCAATATCAGCTTCAGTTTTTTGCAGAATTGACACAATCCATTTATCAGCTGGGGAGAAGTCTAAATAGCCATCGGGTCCGCATTGCTTATCGCATGGGGCAAAGCCATTATCCTCATCGCCCCCAGGGCAATTCATGAGAACAAAGCGCGTGGCATTCCACAGCTTGTTACAGAAATTGCGATAGCCTTCACAGCGTTTTTGATCAAAATTAATATTGCGCCCAAGCGATGCAAGTGAGGCGAAAGTAAAGCGGAGTGCATCGGTACCAAATGCTGGAATGCCATCCGGAAATTCTTTTTTAGTTTTCTTGCTGATGCTTTCTGCTTGTTTGGGGTTCATTAAGCCAGAGGTTCTCTTGCCAACCAGCTCATCAATTTGGATGCCATCAATGAGATCAATCGGGTCCAAGGTATTGCCCTTAGACTTGCTCATCTTCTGGCCTTCTGCATCTCTTACCAGGCCATGAACGTAGACAGTATGAAAAGGAACCCTACCAGTGAAGTGGCAGGTCATCATAACCATGCGCGCTACCCAGAAAAAGATAATGTCAAAACCAGTCACCAATACTGAGGATGGCAAAAAGTGTTTGAGAGCTGGAGTTTGTTCAGGCCAGCCCAAGGAACTAAAGGGCACCAAAGCAGAGCTAAACCAAGTATCTAAAACATCCGGATCGCGATTGAGTTGGCCCGTGTAGCCAGCTTTTGCTGCTTGAGCCTTAACGTCCTCTTCAGACCGGGCTACAAAGATTTGCCCATCATCACCATACCAGGCGGGTATCTGGTGACCCCACCAGAGTTGGCGAGAGATACACCAGTCTTGAATGTTTCCAAGCCATTGAGAGTAGGTGCTGATCCAATTTTCTGGAACCAGCTTGATATCACCTTTGGTCACTGCATCTAATGCGGCGCCGGCAATCGATGAGCCAGGCTGATATTGGTTATCAGGACTTGGTTTAGAAACTGCTACAAACCATTGGTCAGTGAGCATCGGTTCAATAATGGTGTGAGTTCGATCGCCGCGTGGCACCATGAGTTTGTGGGGCTGTTCTTTTTCAAGCAAGCCAGCAGACTCAAGATCGGCAACTACTTGTTTGCGCGCAGCAAAACGTTCCATACCTTGATAGGCAGTAGGAGCGTTCTCATTAATCTTGGCATCTAGAGTAAGAACATTGATTAATGGTAGCTGATGGCGCTGACCTACTGCATAGTCATTAAAGTCATGAGCAGGTGTGACCTTAACAACACCAGTGCCAAAGTCCAAATCAACATAGTCATCGGCAATGATCGGAATTTCACGATGGCATAAAGGAAGGTTTACGGATTTGCCGATGAGGTGTTTATAGCGCTCATCCTCTGGATTGACCATTACAGCAACGTCGCCTAGCAAGGTTTCTGGGCGCGTAGTGGCGACAGTGAGGTGACCAGAGCCATCGGTCATTGGGTAGCGGATATGCCACATCGATCCATCTTCTTCTTCGCTCACCACTTCGAGATCGGAAACAGCGGTACCTAAAACAGGATCCCAGTTCACCAAACGCTTACCGCGATAGATTAAGCCTTGCTCATGAAGCCTTACAAATACTTCCACCACGGCTTTGGACATTTTGCTGTCCATCGTGAAATATTCTTTACCCCAATCAATCGATGCTCCGAGGCGACGAATTTGACGAGTAATTGTTGAGCCGGAAGTTTCTTTCCATTCCCAAACTTTTTCTAGAAATTTCTCACGACCCAGATCATGACGAGAAATCTTTTGTGCATCGAGTTGGCGCTCCACCACAATCTGCGTAGCGATTCCAGCATGATCAGTACCAGGTACCCATAAGGTGTTTTTGCCTGACATGCGTGCATGTCGTACCAAGCCATCCATGATGGTTTGATTAAAGGCATGACCCATGTGAAGGGTACCTGTGACATTGGGGGGCGGGAGTTGGATAGAAAAATCACCCTTAGTGACATCCATACTGGCATCAGCAATCCCTCTGCGCTCCCATTCGGGACCCCAGTAAGATTCAATTGGGGCTGGCTCATAGGATTTGGCGAGTTCACCCTCCAAGTTCGTCGCTGGAGAATTAGGGGTATTTGAGGCATTTGGCATAAGAGGCAAATTATAATTGGGACGATGTACTCAGACTTGCTCGCGAACCTCAATCCAGAACAGCGCGAGGCAGTAACCCTCCCGCCCGTCAATGACAATGGCCAGGCCCAATCCGCCATGATCCTCGCTGGGGCAGGCAGCGGCAAGACACGCGTTCTCACTACCCGTATCGCTTGGCTGATCCAAACCGGACAAGTTTCCCCCATTGGAGTCTTGGCAGTGACCTTTACCAATAAGGCTGCCAAAGAGATGATGCTCCGTCTGAGCGCGATGTTGCCCATCAATACTCGGGGAATGTGGATTGGAACCTTCCATGGTCTATGTAATCGTTTATTGCGAGCCCACCATAAAGAGGCGGGATTACCCTCTACTTTCCAGATCTTAGATACCCAAGATCAGTTATCAGCCATAAAGCGCCTTTTAAAAGGTTTAAAGGTCGATGATGAAAAATATCCACCCAAGCAGTTGCAATACTTTATTGCCCATGCAAAAGAGCGTGGCCAGCGGGCTAAAGATTTATCGGTGGGTGATGATTTTCAGGCAAAGATGGCACAACTCTATGCTGCCTATGATGAGCAATGTCAGCGTGAAGGTGTAGTTGATTTTGCTGAGTTGCTACTTCGTAGCTATGAGCTCTTAAAGCATAGCGAGCCGATTCGGACGCACTATCAAGAGCGCTTTCGACATATCTTGATTGATGAGTTTCAAGATACCAATGCTTTGCAATATGCTTGGCTCAAATTACTCTCTGGATATGATGCTAGCCGTGTGAACGTGAGCGGTACGGGCAGTAGTTCAGTCTTTGCAGTGGGTGATGATGATCAAAGTATTTATGCTTTCCGTGGTGCTGATGTAGAAAACATGCGCCTATATGAAAAACAGTTTCATCCGATGATGGTCAAGCTAGAGCAGAACTATCGCTCACATGGTCATATTCTTGATACTGCCAATCATTTAATTGCCAATAATTCAGAGCGCTTAGGTAAAAACTTACGCACAGATGCTGGTCATGGAGAGCCAGTGCGTATTTATGATGCGGCTAGCGACCATGCTGAAGCAGCTTGGCTGGTAGATGAAATCAAAGCCTTAGTCAATAGTGGTATTAAGCGCACAGAAATCGCTTTGCTGTATCGAAGTAATGCTCAGTCACGCATTATTGAGCACGCTTTATTCTCTGCTGCTATTCCATATCGTGTATATGGCGGTTTACGATTCTTCGAACGTGCAGAAATCAAACATGCGCTTGCCTATATGCGTCTACTTGAAAATCCAAACGATGACACCTCATTCTCGCGGGTGGTTAATTTTCCGACGCGGGGTATTGGGGCTAGATCGATCGAGGCTTTACAAGATGCGGCCCGCAG
>JABMMT010000030.1 GCA_013205155.1 Betaproteobacteria bacterium
CACGAGCATCGACCTGCTTTTGCACTAAAGGTGTTAGCACCCAGCCAGGACAAATTGCATTACAGGTAATACCCGTGCGGGCATTTTCCAAAGCAGTTACCTTGGTTAAACCAACAAGGCCATGCTTAGCAGCTACATAAGCAGACTTTTGTGTAGAAGCCACTAAACCATGGACTGAGGCAATATTAATAATTCGACCCCAATTACGCTTTTTCATACCAGGAAGTGCATGGTGCGTCGTGTGAAATGCAGAGCTCAAATTAATCGCAATAATGGCGTCCCATTTTTCTGTGGGAAAGTCTTCAATATTCGCCGTATGTTGAATACCAGCGTTATTAACCAAAATATCTAAAGAACCAAAACGCTTTTCAGTGTATTTAATGAGCTCTTCGATTTCCGCAGGCTTACTCATATCGGCACCGTGATAGTCCACTTCTACACCGCAGGACTTGATATGGGCTATAGCAGCATCTTTTTCCCCAAAACCATTCACCATAATATTGGCGCCTTGCTTAGCCAATGCCATCGCCATTCCTAAGCCAATACCACTGGTTGAACCTGTCACCAGCGCTGTTTTACCTTTTAATGTAGACATATCTTCAATACCGTATCAAGTTAATCAAAGTCTCGCCCACAAAGGGCATAAGTACTTGATGTTACAGGATCTGCATACCCCATTGGAGTGGGGTATGCACCATGAATTGAGGGCCGGACTAGAACCTAGATCTTTTTCAGCGCCCGTAAAATCTTCTCGGAGGTAATAGGCTGATCAAACACTGCTACGTTGAAAGGTGCTAAGGCATCATTGATTGCATTTTGGACGGCCCCAGGAGCACCAGCTGTCCCGGCTTCACCAGCCCCCTTTGCACCTAGCTTAGATGACTGAGTAGGTGTTTCTACGTGAGCTACTTCAATATCAGGCATTTCATTTGCCATGGGTACAAGATAGTCAGCCATGCTGCCATTTCTAAGTAGACCGCTCTCGTCATAGAGACACTCTTCAAATAACACCCCACCGATACCCTGAACAATTGCTCCACGCACCTGCTCATCCACCAACATCGGATTCAGTACGCGTCCGCAATCTTCAACAGCCCAATGCTTGAGTAATTTTACAAATCCAGTTTCAGGGTCAATTTCAACATATGAGGCTTGAACACCATTAGTAAAGATAAAGGGATATTCTTTTTGAGTGTAATGCCGCGTTACCATCAGGTCAGCTGAAAATCCAGCAGGCAAAGTATCGGTACGGAAATAACCGATGCGACCAATCTCACCAAATGGCAATAATTGTTCACCCGTTGTCTTATCCAAAACAAATCCTCGGCGAATCGATAACTCAGAAGTAGGTCGATTTAAAATAACGCCTGCTAGTTTCAGAATATTTTCTTGTAAAGCTTGGCAAGCCAGCAATACAGCTTCGCCGCCAACACCAGCACCGCGAGAAGCCCAAGTACCCCCACCATAAGGCGTAACGTCGGTATCACCAGTAACGATGCGAACCTGATTAATCGAAACGCCTACTGCATCTGCGGCAATTTGGGCATAAATACCCTCTGTACCCTGCCCCTGCTCACCAACGCCGATTAATACTGATACCACACCACTTGGATCCAAGCGAACAGTTGCACCATCCTGTGAAGCAATACGTGCGCCCCCTACACCATAGAAAGCAGGGCTTGGATTAGTTAACTCAATCAGTGTGGCAAAGCCAATGCCGCGATAAATACCCTGTTGACGTAATTGCTCTTGCTCTTTACGCAGGGCAGAATAATCCATCATTTTTTCAATCGTACGCAAGCATTGCTGATGCGATAAAACTTCGAGCTTAATCCCCGAAATTCCAGTGCAGGGATAGGCGTCATCGGGAATGACATTTCGCTTGCGAAACTCTAGGGGATCCATCTGCAGCTTTTGTGCTGCTAAATCAACCAAGCCCTCTGTCACCGCGCATGCAATCGGGTGGCCCACTCCTCGGTATTGGCAAGTAGGTGTTTTATTCTGAAAGACCACATTCAATTTCGCTCGGTAGTGCTGATGTTTATAAGGACCGCCTACCAAGTTCACCACTTGATTTCCTTCAATTGCACTAGTTCTAGGGAACATGGAATAAGGGCCAATGGCTGTTAAGTCATCGATCTCAAAGGCCAAAATATCGCCCGCTTTATTGGCAGCAATACGCCCTTTAATACGATGTTCTCTTGCGTGAATATCACTAGTAAAGGACTCAAGACGGTCAGCCACAAACTTTACTGGCCGCTCAAGCATCATCGCCAAGCCAACTGTCGCAAAGTCATCTGGGTATGCATGAACTTTAATGCCGAATGAGCCCCCAACATCTTTGCAAATGACATGCACATCAGATTCAGATAAGCCGAATTGACGGCAATATAAATCTTGCATCATATGTGGTGCTTGCTGGGAGTGATACACCGTTAAACGCTTGTCGCCTGGGTTGTAATCTGCAATTTGACAGCGAGGCTCAAGAGTAACGCCGGTATGTCGACCAAAACCAAAGGTAGCCTCAGCAACTACATCAGCATTTGCAAATACTTCATCCACATTACCAACATCTAGGGTACGGGTAAAACATAAATTATCGCCAAGCTCTGGATGTATGACTGGCGTTTTTGGATCTAAAGCAGACTCCATGGAAACCACGGCAGGTAACTCTTCCCACTCAACTTCAATCAGTTGCAAAGCATCTTCAGCTTGCGCACGGGTTTCGGCAACTACCGCCACCACCGGCTCACCTTGCCAGCATGCGCGGTCAATTGCTAAAGCATATTGTGGTGCTGACTTCATGCCTGGCAAGTGCCCCAAAGTAGCAACCCAAGGTTTACAAATTTTCGCCATCTCAACACCATCGACAACTATCAAAACACCTGGCATCTTTCTAGCCTGCTCTTGATGAATCTTGCCAATCTTCATATGCGCAACAGGTGATCGCCAATAAACAACGTGCCCCATCCGCGGCAACTTAATATCGTCAATATAGGTGCCCTGTCCCTCTAAAAGACGACGAGCTCCATGTCTTGGCTCACTAACGCCGATATAGCGCTGGTCGTTAGTCACTGGATCAAGCACCAGTCCCTTCAAATCAATTGGCTTATTCATAATGCGTTTTCCTAAATTAATTAAGCGTGAGCAATCACTGGTTTAATTTTTTGGCCGCTAGCACGCGCAACTAACACATCAACGATGGCATCTACTATTGAGTGGTAACCTGTACAACGACAATAATTACCAGAAATCCATTCGCGCACTTCCTCGCGAGTCGCCTTTGGTCGCTTTTCAATTAACTCTGCAGCAGCCAAGAGCATTCCTGAAGAACAAAAGCCGCATTGCATGGCGTTACGTCGCATAAACGATTCTTGAAGATCCGCCAAGACGCCACTTTTTGTCAAACCCTCTACTGTCTCTACTTGACTGCCATCTGCTTGGATTGCTAGGTATAAGCAGCCACGAATAATTTGACCATCAACCTTAACAGTACATGCACCACAGGCACCTTGCTCACATCCTAAATGAGGTCCTTTTAAATGCAACTCTTCACGTAAAAAATCGACTAAATGGGTACGTGGCTCCACATCTGCAATAACTGGTAGCCCATTGACTGTCAGTGAAATTCTTTTCTTGAGGCTCATAAAGATCTCCGCATTCTTATTTGATGTATCAGGAAACTAAGTGCTTAAGGCCGCGCTCAAGCAATACGCCGATTAAATGTTGTTTGGCCTCTGCGCTATTAGTGATATCTGCAATGGCTTCAATTTCAGATCGTGCAGCGCTAACTGCTCTTGCAATTAAATCTTGATTCACTGCTTGGCCGTTGATAATTTCCTGAGCTTGGAGTGCCATGACAGGCGTAGTGCCAACTGAGAAAAAAGTAAAGGCACAATCAGTCAATGCATCGCCCTGCTTCTTTGCCACTGCTGCCAATCCAGCTACAGCATAATCTCCATGGCGTCTCGATAGCTCATGAAAATAAAAAACTTGATTGCTACTCGCAATCGGAATTTCAGTTGCTACCAAAATATCATCAGGCTCAAGCGAGGTTGTATATAGATCAATAAAAAAGTCTTGCGCAGAAATACGGCGCTCTCCTGCAGGCCCATGAATAATCATGATGGCATCTAATGTGAGGCTGCATGCAGGCCATTCAGCAGCAGGATCACCATAAGCCAAGGAGCCACCCCAAGTACCCAAATTCCGGATAGCGCGATGTGCAATATGAGGCGCTGCAGCTTTTAGTAAGGGTGCATGTTTAGCGATCAACTCCGAATCTTCTATCTCAGTATGGGTGACTAATGCACCAATGCGTAAATGATCGCCCTGTAATGTAATACCTTTAAGCTCACTAATATCAGTGATATCAATGAGGATGCTTGGTTCCGAAAGACGCATATTTAAGGTGGCAAGTAAAGTTTGGCCGCCCGCAATAAGGCGTGCGTCCTCTCCTGCTTCGGCCAATAAAGAAAGAGCCTCTGGCAAGGCCTTTGGCTTTACATAATCAAATGCTGCAGCTTTCATTGTGTCTCCTTCACTACTAATTTTTATAAACTACCGTTCACTTCTTGCTCGTATCAGACTCCAAAGTAACTGCTTCCCCGCCTAATTCTTTTGCAAACTTTTGGAAAAAATCATCCGCAATCTTCTTGGCAGATGCGCTTATTAAGCGCCCACCAATTTGACCCAACTTGCCGCCAATAGAAGCTTCGGTTGTATAAGAAACCAAAGTACCACCCTCAACTAGCTTTAATTCAACTCGTGATTTACCCTTAGCAAATCCAGCGGCACCTCCAGATCCTTCAAATGCCATTGAGCAAGACTGATCTGGAATGATGTCGCTTAGGAGTAATTTCCCTGAAAAACGAGCCCTAACAGGCCCTATCTTGAACATCACCTTGGCATGGACCTCCTCAGGAGAAATCCGGCTAATCTCCTCACAACCAGGAATTGACTTGGCCAACACATCAATATCATTCAACCCCTTCCAGACATCGGAGATTGGAGCAGCTATCAGTTGCTCGCCATTCAGTTCCATTAATTTTCCTTGGGGTTTGTACGAATAGAGTCTTATAGACCAATTGTTCAACAATGTACCATTATTTAACTTTTGGTCAATAGGTCCAAATTCGGATAAACCCTGAGAGCCCATGCCTTTAATCGAAGATCGGATTTCTAGCGGAAATTCAGCCGAAAATTCGGTAGGCTTTATGGCGCCAGCCAAACGGAGAATGAATACCGTTGAGCGTAAACGCCAGATTCTGGACCGGGCTATTCAATTTTTCGCTAGACATGGCATGGATGGTCAACTCAGAAATTTGACCAAAGAGCTAGGCGTTACCCATACGCTGCTTTATCACTATTTCCCAACAAAGGATGCTCTTATTCAAGAAGTCTATAAGGAAGTATTTGAATCTCGGTGGAAGCCAGAGTGGGAAGAATTATTAGATGATGAGAAACTAAGCCCCGAAGAAAAATTTAATGCCTTCTACTTGGACTACACCAATACCGTCTTAACTCATGACTTTGTTCGAATCTTGATTTTTTCAGGCTTAAGCGACCACTCCATCAGTGATCGCTTCTTTGAGCTTTTACGTTCACGCCTACTACCAAGACTAATTCGTGAAACGAGAAAGTACTGCGAACGATCGACTACGTCAAAACCGACCCAACGTGAGCTAGAGTTTTTAATGGGGCTCCATGGTGGCATTTTCTATATCGGAATGCGACGTTGGATCTATGGACAAGCTATTTATGCAGTCGAGAGCCCCAATACCGAACAAGAAATTATTCGTGATCGCGTTCAGTCCTATCTTCACTCTGCCAAATCCTTATTCGCTTAACTTAAAAGGTCACTATGTCAAATTTAAGCTTAAATCACTTCTCTCTTCGCTGTCTTGAGATCGAAAAAACGACAGAATTTTTTAGCAAGATATTGGGTTTAACCGTGGGGCCCAGACCAGAGTTTCCTTTTCCAGGAGTTTGGCTTTATAGCGGCGATGAAAATAGCTGGTCCAACGCGGTCTTACATCTCATTGCAATTGATAAAAATGATCCCAATGGCTTAAAGAAATATCTTGGAGAGCGTGACCCCTCCTCTTTGCATGGATCGGGCGCAGTAGATCACATTGCCTTCTTTGCAAATGGTCTTGAAGAAAAAATGATACTTCTCAAAAAATTAAATGTCCCTTATCGCGAGCGCACTGTCCCAGTCCTCAAGCTGCATCAGATCTTTTTGGATGACCCTAATGGAGTGGTGATTGAATTAAATTACCCTGCAGACGAAAAAGCTGCGCTAGACGCTAAGACTGCATAAAAACTTATCTATGGCCAAAATCATTATCGTCGGCGGCTCATTAGGCGGGCTCTTTGCAGCTAATATTTTGTTGCGCCAAGGTCACGATGTCACTTTGCTAGAAAAAGCGACGGGCTCCTTAGATGGCCGTGGGGCGGGTATTGTGACTTACGATGCTTTGGCAGATGCACTGCGTCAGGCTGGCGTTAAGGTGGACGATACACTCGGTGTGCCTGTAACACAGCGAGTCACTCTTGGTGCCGACGGTCAAATTTTAGGCATGATGGAATTGCCACAAATACTGACATCTTGGAGTCGTCTGTATCACATGCTAAAAGAATGTTTTCCAGTAGACCGTTATGTTCAAGGAAAAGTTGTTAACACTGTAAGTCAGACTGTTGAAGCCGTACAAGTAAGTTGTGTCGATGGCAGTTGCTATGAAGCAGAGCTTTTAATCGCTTCCGATGGAATACGCTCTGCTGTTAGAGCTCAAGTTGCCCCCGAGATACAACCAGAATATGCGGGTTACATTGCATGGCGTGGCGTCTGTGACGAAGCTTGCCTCTCTACCTATACCTTAGATACCTTGTTTAATCGATTTGGTTTCTGCCTCCCCAAAGGAGAGCAGATGTTAGGCTATCCCGTTGCTGGTCATGGAAACGATACTCGGCCAGGTAAGCGTCGCTACAACTTTGTATGGTATCGACCCGCTTCAGAAAACGAGGAGCTAGTTAATCTTCTAACAGATGATGATGGCCATTACTATCCAACTGGTATTCCCCCTCTAAAAGTTTCGTGGAAACACATTGCGAAGATGCGACAAAAGGCTCAAGAAATTCTAGCGCCTCAATTTGCAGAAATTCTTGAAAAGACAGCAGCTCCCTTTTTACAGCCAATTTATGATGTGCGCTCCGAAGAAATTGTTTTTGGGAGAATCGCCCTGATGGGTGATGCCGCATTTGTGGGAAGGCCTCATGTGGGTATGGGTGTCACTAAGGCTGGAGACGAGGCGATAGTGATTGCTAAATATATTACGCAACTAGGTGCCACCCCTGTTGCTTTAAAAGCCTATAGAGATGAACGCCTCAAGCTAGGCCAGCAAGTTGTAGCAAGAGCTCAATATTTAGGGCGTTATATGCAAGCGCAGGGCAGCAAAGGCGCTCCAAATAGCGAAAACCTCAAGAGAAATGCCGATACCGTGATGGCAGAGACTGCAATTGATATCAGTGATTTATTAGTTTTAGGAAGAGCAGTGCCTGAATCCACGCATTAATTGGTGCATTCAGTTAAGATTTACACAATAAAAAGTATTCTTATTTAAACAAAGTTTTATATGGAGGAGACAACCATGAAACAAAAAGTAACGAATCAAACAAGAAGAAAAGTGTTAATCGGTGGGGCTACTGTGGCTAGCACTCCTCTTTGGTTAAACGTTGCCAATGCCCAGGCTGACACAATCAAGATCGGTTTTCCAGTACCACTAACGGGCCCCTTTTCTGCAGAAGCTCAGGATCAAGTCAAAGCCGCGGAACTGGCGATTAAAGAATTTAACGATGCTGGTGGCTTTAATGGTCGTAAAGCAGAACTTTTAGTGCGTGATGACAAATTGAATCCAGGGGAAGCTGCGACTCGCACCCTAGAGTTAATTGAAAAAGATAAAGTGAACTACGTGGTAGGTTCTCTGTCAGCCGCCACTCAACTCTCCATCAATGCAGTCTGTAAAGAACGTAAGATTCTTTTTAATTCCATCAGCCAATCGGACGCTATTAATGAAGTCAAAGACTGGAGTATATATACCTTCCACGAGGCATTAAACCCAACAATGACAGCAGGTGCACTGGCACGCTACGCAATTCCACGCTTTGGTAAAAAGATTGTGTTCTTAACTGCTGACTATGCCTACGGCCATGAAATGGTTCGTGCCTTTGAGCGCGCCGGCAAAGAAATGGGAGCTACTACGCTAGCGGACATTCGCCATCCACTGGGCGCCTCTGATTACTCTGCTTTCATGCCACGCATTAAAGCATTAAATCCAGATATTTTGGTGCTTTGTAACTTTGGTCGCGACCTAGTGAATGCTGCCAAACAATGTACTGACTTTGGCCTCAAGTCGAGTATGAAAATTATGGCGCCTGTTTTGCTTTACACCGCACGTCTTGCTGGTGGTCCAGAGGCATTTGAAGGAATCATCGGTGGTACTTCTTATTATTGGGGTCTTGAAGATCGTATTCCTACGGCTAAAACATTTAACGATGCATTCCGAAAAATGTATAACGGCTCAGTGCCATCCGATTACGGCGCATTAGGTTATGCTGGCGTTAGGAGTGTTCTGGCATCCGTCAAGATTGCCAAGTCAACTGATACCATGAAAGTCATTAGTGTCATGGAAAACCTCAAATATGACTGGTACAAAGGTCCTGAATACTATCGTAAGTGTGACCACCAAGCAGTTCAGACCGTCATCATTGTGGAATCCAAATCAAAGAATATGAAAGACAAATATGATGTCTTCAATATTCTGACGATTGAGCCTACCACTGAAAAGAACATGCGTACTTGTGCAGAGCTAGGCCATAAAGCCTAGGGCAAATATCAGGGCAATCAACTGAGCGCCCTGAACTACTCCCCTTGATTTGATTGAATCATGGGGAGTTTTTTTGAGTACATTTATGACCGGTCTTACATTCGAACTTTTATGCATGCAACTGCTTACGGGAATTGCCCTAGGCAGTATTTATGCACTTTTAGCGCTGGGTTTATGCCTTATCTTTGGGATGCTAAATGTAGTGAACTTTGCCCATGGCGCGTTTTTTATGGTTGGCGCATTTTTAGGTGTCTATTTTTTAGGGGTCACTGGTAATTTTTGGTTTAGCCTTGTCTTAACACCGCTAGTCACTGGATGCCTTGGTTTAGTAACAGAGCGTTTCTTAGTAAGACCTCTATATGGTCGCGGCCTAGATTACCCATTACTGCTAACCTTTGGCCTCTCCTATGTCTTCATTGAAGCTGTTCGAGTCACCTTTGGTATTGAGGGTATACCATCTGTCACTCCTAGCGGTTTAACTGGAACCGTTAATGTAGGCTTCGGTTACTTTCCTAAATACAGGCTCTTTTTAATCGCCGCTACGGCAGTCATCATTTTTGGTATCTGGTTCTTGATCCAAAAAACTCGCTATGGCTTGATCATCAAGGCAGGTGCTGCTGATCAAGAAATTGTCAAAGTTCTTGGTGTAGATATTGCCAAGGTATGGCTATTAGTATTCGGACTGGGATGCGCGATTGCTGGCCTATCTGGAATATTGGCGGCCCCAACCCGCTCAGTAAATCCAGAAATGGGTATTCCTATTTTGGCTGAATCTTTTGTAGTGACTGTTGTAGGTGGAATGGGCTCGCCTGTTGGCGCAGTCATCGCAGGCCTACTGGTTGGAGTTGTTTACAGCATGACCTCTCTATTCTTTCCAGAGTTTGCTGAGCTATCTATTTTTGTACTAATGGCTGTGGTGCTCTTAATTCGTCCGCAGGGTTTATTTGGTAAAGCAGGGGCGATGGGCTAAGGCTCCGGATATATGAATTCATATTTACAACTGATTACACGCCATCGCGTATTAGCGAGTACGCTTTTTTTGGCAGTCTTTCCATTCATCATGCCCTATGAGGCACTGGCAATTAATATTCTGATCTTTGGTTTATTCGCCATGGGCTTTAATCTCCTATTCGGTTATATGGGTCTGCTCTCATTCGGGCATGCTGCATTTTTGGGAATAGGCAGCTATCTCACTGGTATTAGCATCGTTCATTACGGACTTCCATGGGGTGCAGCCATTCTGTTTGGCATCATCGGCGCTGCTATCGGTGGACTCATGATGGGATTTTTAGCAATTCGTACTCGTGGAATTTATTTTTCGATGGTAACCCTCGCCCTGGGACAAATTGTTTACTACATTTTTTACAAGGCTGAGAGTTTGACAGGCGGCGAAAATGGCTTAAGGGGCGTCAGAGTAGATTCCTTTAATATCTTTGGTATCCCAGTAGACTTTTTAAACCCACTCGTGAAGTACTACATTATTCTCTTTTTTGTAGTCATTGCCATTTGGTTTATTTCTCGTATTTTGAATTCTCCTCTTGGCGCCATCATGGAAGCGATTCGAGAAAATGAAAAGCGTGCTGCTGCTTGTGGATTTGATGTGGCCAGGACCAAATTGCTCGTTTTTGTTTTATCAGCAGCAATTTGTGGACTGGCAGGTTCCTTACGTGCGCTACATCTCTCTATTGTTCCAATTGACTCCTTGCATTACTTGCAGTCTGGGCAGGCCATCATGATGAGCATCCTAGGTGGTATGGGCACTTTCTTTGGCCCCTTTGTTGGCGCAGCAGTCATGCTATACCTTGAGGACGTTGTTACTACCTTTACCAAGCATTGGATGGCAGTGATCGGGGTGGTATTTATGTTCTTTGTTCTATTCTTCCCCAAGGGCATCTGGGGAACCATTCTGAGTAAGCTACAAATTCAGAAGGATGGAAAATAATGAATAGCTCCAATAGAATCAACAAGGTGCCTATTCTGGAAGCGCGCAATGTCAGCAAAAGCTTTGGTAAGTTCAAGGCCTTACAAGACGTTTCTACTAGCTTTATGCCTGGATCCTTAACTGCCATCATTGGACCCAATGGTGCAGGTAAAACTACCTTCTTTAACGTTCTTAGTGGCGCCTTCCCTCCCACAAGTGGTCAAATCTTTTTTAACGGTAAAGATATTACGGGAATGCAGCAGCATGAGTTTGCACGCATTGGTATCTCGAAAAGCTTTCAGATTACCAATTTATTTAAGCAGCTCAGTGTTCATGAAAATGTTCGCGTTGCCGCACAAATGCAAACAGCCCGTTATAACTTCTTACGCAATGCTCAAAGCTATCTTGGGCCTATCGAATTAGCAGATGAACTTCTTCAGCGCGTAAGTCTTAAACACCTACGCAATAAAAAAACAGGTGATTTAGCGCATGGTCAACAAAGAGCGTTAGAAATTGCAATGGCATTAGCCTGTAATCCCAGCTTGCTTTTATTAGATGAACCTACCGCTGGGATGTCTCCAGAAGAAACTCTAGTCATGATGGATCTGATTCGTACCCTTGCTAATGAACGGACTGTGATTTTGGTGGAACATAAAATGAAACTCATTATGGGTTTATGTAAACGGATCATTGTCTTGCATCATGGAGAATTCTTAGCTGAAGGTACGCCAGAAGAAATTCAAAATAATGCTGAGGTACGTCGTGTGTATTTGGGACAAGGTTAAGCTGAAAGTCATCTATGTTACGTGTTGAAAATTTAAATGCTTGGTATGACCGTAGTCACGTACTTCAAGGCATCTCGCTTGAAGTCAAGAAAGGTGAGATTGTGACCTTAATGGGACGTAATGGTGCTGGTAAAACTACTACCCTTCGCTCATTAATGGGCTTACTTTCAAAGCGTCAAGGATCTGCTTCAATTGACGGTACATCATTTTTAGATATGCCTGCCCATACCCGCTTTCATCTCGGTTTAGCTTATGTCCCAGAAGATCGCCGAATTGTTCCTGGACTTACCGTCAAAGAAAATCTCGAACTTGGCATCATTGCTAAAAAGAATCGCGGTGATATGAGCGCAATGGTCGATGAAATTGCGGAAACCTTTCCTCGCCTCAAGGAGCGCCTCAATCAAGATGGCTCCTCTATGTCAGGGGGCGAACAACAGATGTTAGCTATTGCCCGAGCCATGATCGGTAAACCCAAGGCTATCTTATTAGATGAACCATCTGAAGGCATCATGCCGGTCTTAGTAGATGAAATGTTTGAGTTGTTTGCTAATCTCAAACATAAAGGCGTAACCATCCTCTTGGTTGAACAGAATGTGCAGCAAGCTTTGAAAATTTCAGATAGAGCTTACATTCTGGATCAGGGTGAAATTGTGTTTCATGACACTGCTCAAAATCTGCTTAATAACGAAGAGATTCAGCAAAAGTATTGCGCTATTTAAATTAAACGCAACCAATGGCCTAGTTGATGCCAAAAACTGTCAGGCACTAGCGTTAACAACCAGGTCATTGTGAGGTAGCGAAATAACTTGCCGAAAAACATGTAGACCAAACAAGGTCCCCATGCTAAACGTAACCAACCTGCGGCAAAGCAGAGGGGATCACCAAAAACTGGTAACCAAGCAAGCAGCAGCATTTTGGGGCCACGAGCCTCTAGCCAAGCTTGCATACGTCCATGTGTAGGGCCTTTCAGTGACTCAAAACTGTTACGAGCAATCAAGCCAAGCCACCAATCAAACATACCACCGCCAGTATTACCAATCGTGGCAATCAAGATAGCTATCCAATACAAATGGGGGTTGATTGAAACATAGCCAAAGAGTATTGGTTCTGATCCAAGCGGAATCAGTGTGGCAGAAATAAAGGCACTGATAAATACCGCGGGTAAGCCTACTGATGGCAAACCAAACCAGGCAAAAAAATGCCCGAATATTTCCTCCATTAAGCGAGTACCCCAGATTTCTTCAAAAGGGTAATTTGTTCTTCTGTAAGACCGGCAGCTTGTAGTACTTTGTCAGTGTGTTCACCCAAAGTTGGAGCACGGTACCGAATGGCGCCTGGATTTTGAGAAAGCTTAGGAATAATCCCAGGCACTTGAACTTTAAGACCATCCGCTCCTTCTACCGTTTCTATCACGCCGCGGGCGTGATAGTGCGGATCTTCTGCAATATCCTTGGCTGTATAGATTTTTCCTGATGGTACTTGAGCTCCAGTAAGGGCTTTTAGGACCTCATCTATCAATAAAGTCCCTGTCCATACATTGATTGCAGCATCGATTTCTTCAGCACGTTTAGCCCGTCCATCATTGTGCTCAAGATCAGGCTCCTCCCCTAAATCGGCTCTACCAATCAATGTCATTAAGCGCTTATAGATAGAGTCCCCATTGCCAGCGATTAAGACATATTGACCATCTTTACAGCGGTATGCGTTCGAGGGAGCAATTCCGGGTAATGCACCACCAGCTGGTTGTCGAATCGCACCAAAGGCAGAATACTCAGGTAACAAACTTTCCGTGAGATTAAATACTGCCTCATATAAGGCCACATCAATCATTTGACCATTGCCACCTCGGGCATCTCGCTCATATAAAGCCAACATTACGCCGAGAGCACCATGCAGACCAGCAATCGTATCTCCAAGAGAAACGCCAGCTCTGACTGGTATCTCATTAGGGTGACCGGTGATATGACGAAGACCAGCCATTGCTTCGCCGATTGCAGCAAACCCTGGCTCATCACGTCGCGGTCCATCCTGCCCATAACCTGAAATACGCAACATGATCATTTTAGGATTGATCTGATGCAATTCTTCCCAGCCAAGCCCCCACTTTTCTAAAGTCCCTGGTCTGAAATTTTCAATTACCACATCTGCCTCTAGCGCTAATTGACGAGCAATATCCTGGCCCTCTTTGACACGAAGATCTAAGCAGATAGATTGCTTATTGCGAGATTGTGCCTGCCACCAGACTGACGTTCCTTTATGGAGCATGCGCCATTTGCGCAAAGGGTCACCTTCTTTCGGAGACTCCACTTTAATCACTTCGGCACCAAAATCAGCCAATGTTTTAGAGGCAAAGGGCCCAGCAATAAGCTGCCCTAATTCCAAGACTTTAATTCCCGAAAGAATCTGGTGGTCGTTCTTTTCCATCGCCTAGCTAAGTCCTTAAACGTTTCTGAGTGATATTTTCCGCTTCTTTTGGCTATTTTCACGGATTTTCAAATCTTGCTTAAACTATCGTCTAAATCATTTAATAACCCATCCATCCCTTAACTGAGACCCTCATGAATCACCCCATCCCCAAGGAAGACCAATTCCAAGACATGCGCGAAGCTCTGCGCGACCTTTGTAATCGTTATGACTCTGCATATTGGCAAAAAGTTGACCACGAACGTGGCTATCCTGAGGCCTTTGTCAGCGCAATGACAGAAGCGGGATGGTTAGCCGCACTGATTCCTGAAGAATATGGTGGCTCAGGATTAGGTCTTGCCGAAGCCTCAGTCATCATGGAAGAAATCAACTTTTCTGGTGGTAACTCTGGTTCTTGTCATGGGCAAATGTATAACATGGGCACCCTCCTTCGCCATGGGTCCGATGTGCAGAAAAAAATATATCTCCCAAAAATTGCCACGGGTGAATTACGTTTACAAAGTATGGCCGTTACTGAGCCTACTACCGGTACCGATACCACCAAACTCAAAACTACCGCGGTTAAAAAAGGTGACAAATATATTGTCAATGGTCAAAAAGTTTGGATTTCTCGAATTCAACATTCGGACCTCATGATTTTGCTTGCGCGCACTACGCCACTAAGTGAGGTAAAGCGCAAATCTGAAGGTATGTCGATTTTTATCGTTAACCTCAAGGATGCAATTGGTAAAGGCATGGAGGTTAGGCCTATTGCTAACATGGTAAATCACGAGACCAATGAAGTCTTCTTTGATAACTTAGAAATTCCTGCAGAGAATCTGATCGGGGAAGAAGGGCAAGGATTTAGATACATCTTAGATGGATTAAACTCAGAACGTGTTCTGATTGCCGCAGA
>JABMMT010000301.1 GCA_013205155.1 Betaproteobacteria bacterium
ACTAAGACATCGCCAGCGCCCGAAGCCCCTTCGCGCCAGACATTCGTAATCGATTCAGTAACGGCATCCGGGATTTCTTTAACAACTTTAGATTCTTTTTTCCCGTCAGGTTTAGCATCAGGCTCTAAGGGAGCATAACGCTGCTCAACTGGAAACAAGCGACCACTAACCTCTACGACTGGTGCTAATTTGCCATCGATTGCAAAATGCTCGGCAAAACGTTTTGCATCAATCGTTGCAGATGTAATGATCAACTTTAGATCCGGCCTCTTTGGCAATAGTTGACGAAGATAGCCCAGTAGAAAATCAATATTCAGACTGCGCTCATGGGCTTCATCGATGATCAGAGTGTCATAGGCACGTAACTGAGGGTCACGCTGAGTCTCAGCTAACAAAATACCGTCCGTCATCAGTTTGATTGATGCTCCTGAGCTAGTTTTATCAGCAAAGCGTACTTGATAACCCACATCTTGACCAATGGGTGAGCCTAGCTCTTGGGCGATTCTTTTGGCAGTTGCAGTCGCAGCTATGCGGCGAGGCTGGGTATGACCAATCAATTTCCCACCATTGATGGTTCCCCTTCCCAATTCAAGGCAAATCTTTGGCAACTGAGTCGTCTTACCCGAGCCAGTCTCACCGCAGACAATCACCACCTGGTGTAATTGCAAAGCTTTCTGTATGACTTGACGCTGACTTGAGACAGGTAATTCCTCAGGAAAGCGGATTTCTAGCTTGCGCGAGGTGTTGGAAGCAGGCACAGGCTTTGGGATTGCTTTGGGTTTTTGTTGGTTTATGGGCTCTTGCACCCTATAATTTTCTCACTATGTCGACAAATGCTCCAAACCTGGCCTCAGATGCCCAAGAATCTCACTCCAATTTCCCTTTTGTGGGATGGTTGCGCGATGTTGCACCCTATATACATAGCTTTCGAGAAAAGACCTTTGTCATCGCTTTTGCTGGCGAACTAGCTCAAGAAATAGGTCTTGAAAATCTGATTGAAGATATTGCCATGTTGCATGCCATGGGAATGCGCATCGTTTTGGTTCATGGTATTCGACCACAAATTGAAGAGCAATTGATGTTGCGCAAAATTAAAAGTAAGTTTGGTAAAAGTGCGATGCACAGCTACCGTATTACTGATGCCGCCGCTCTTGAATGTGTCAAAGAGGCTGCAGGCGAACTTCGTTTAGATATTGAAGCGGCCTTTAGTCGTGGGCTTCCAAATACTCCTATGGCAGGCTCACGCATCTCCGTCATCTCGGGCAACTTTATTACTGCAATGCCAGTTGGTGTAGTAGAGGGCATTGACTACATCCATACTGGCTTGGTACGCAAAGTTGACTCTATTTCAATTAAGCAGTCATTAGACAGCAATAAAATTGTGCTGTTAACCCCTCTTGGATTCTCGCCAACAGGACAGGCATTTAATTTAGCCTATGAGGATGTTGCTGCTTCTACTGCTGTGGCGTTAAAAGCAGATAAGCTGATCTTTTTAAGCCCCTATTCTGGCCTCAAAGATGTGGATGGCGACATCATTACTGAATTATCTCTTCCCCAGTTACAAGACTATGTCACCGAAAATAAAAAGATCGAGATGGGCATGAAGAGTCTACTCAATATTTCAGGGCGAGCGATTCGTGCAGGAGTGGGCCGTGTGCACTTCTTGCCATGCAATCGAGATGGTGCATTACTTGAAGAACTCTTTACCCATGATGGTATTGGCATGATGCTGGCTTCATCTGATATTGAAAACTTACGCGAAGCCAATCAAGATGACGTTGGGGGTATTTTGCAACTGACAATGCCTCTAGAAGATGAGGGCATTTTGGCTGCACGCGGACAGGACGTTATCGAGCGAGATATTCAACGCTTCTCGGTGATTGAGCATGACCGCGTCCTATTTGGATGCGCAGCCCTCTTTCCCTTTCCTGACGGCGTTGGAGAATTAGCCTGCCTTGCTGTCGATTCTGAGGTTCAAGGCGCTGGAGACGGAGAACGTCTTCTGAAGCGTATTGAGATGCGTGCCAAGCAAGAAGGTATTAAGAAATTATTTGTTCTCACCACTCGAACTGAGCATTGGTTCTTAAAGCGTGGTTTTAAACGCGCTACAGTAGATGACCTACCTGAAGAGCGTAAACAAATTTATAACTGGGATCGTAAGTCCATGGTTTTAACTAAAGATTTATAAAGAAAGGCATTACAAATGGCACGCATGGTTCAATGTATTAAGCTAAATAAAGAGGCAGAGGGAATGGATTTCGCACCCCTACCTGGAGATCTAGGTAAAAAGATTTGGAATCAAGTCTCTAAGGAAGCTTGGGCGGATTGGTTAAAGCATCAGACTATGTTAATTAATGAAAATCGTCTGAATATGGCTGATCCAAGGGCACGTCAATACCTCCTCAAGCAAGTAGAAAAGTATTTCTTTGAAGGTGGTGCTGATATGGCTCAAGGCTATGTACCGCCAGCAGAATAATTGCTGCATCACAATAAGTCTTCAATAGCAATTTAAAAAAGAAAAAGATTCTGCCTAGTTGACACTAGCTGATAAGAGGCATAGCATGAATTGGTGACCTTACAGATATCGTGTTGGTCACATTGGCGAAAGCCATTTTAGATAAACGCATCTGTGCGTTTCAAGGCAGCGGAACATTTACCCTTCTGTTCGCCTACGTCATGTAAACCATGGCAATCAAACCCGATGGGGAAACCCCGTCGGGTTTTTTTAATCCCTAAAATACGATCCGCTCAACACCCGCTTCACGACTAAGCAGTAATACATTTGCCTTTTCTTTAGCAAAAAGACCGACCGTTATGACACCAGCGATTTGATTGATGAGAGACTCCATCGTCACAGGATCAGTGATTTTCAAACCAGTCACATCCAGAATCAAGCCGCCATTATCAGTCACAAAAGGCTCGCTTGATGTTTGCCCTAAATCAGATCGAGTCGTTTTAGCTAAGCGTAAGCTAACCTGTCCACCAAGCTTTTGGAGTTGTCTTATCACTTCTCCTTGAGCAAGAGGAATAATTTCAACTGGCAAAGCAAAGCCACCTAATACAGGAACTTGCTTTGAAGAATCGCATATGCAAATAAATTGCTTAGCCATCGAAGCAATAATTTTTTCGCGCGTCAATGCTCCACCACCACCTTTGATCATGTGTCCTGCGGGATTAATTTCATCTGCACCGTCAACATAAGCGGGAAGACTCAAGACCTCATTGGGGTCAAGCACCTTAAAGCCGTGCTTCAGTAAGCGCTCAGTTGTGGCATTTGAACTAGAAACTATCCCAGAAAAATGATCTTTATGAGGAGCTAAGGCATCAATAAAGCAATTGGCTGTTGAGCCTGTACCAACCCCTACAACATGGCCCACTGGAAGTTTTAAGACTTCATCTCTTGCTGCCTCACCTACCATTTGCTTCAATTGATCCTGATTCATCATCTTGGACAATACCTTTACTAGAACAGATTAATTAATGCATCTATCATATGATAATGAAGAGACAGTCATTTAGAACACTTATATCACTATGAATAACGCTACTTCAGCACTAAATCAACTCAAAAGCCTCACCACCGTTGTCGCAGACACGGGTGATTTTGAGCGCATGAAAGAATTTGCCCCTCAGGACGCTACTACTAATCCTTCTTTAATCCTAAAGGCTGCACAACAGAGCAATTACCAATCTTTAGTTGACGCTGTCAAGGCAGCTCATCCTAGCCTTAGTTCTGCTCAGTTAGTGGATAACATTTTGGTCGCTTTTGGACTAGAGATTCTCAAAATCGTTCCTGGGCGGGTCTCGACTGAAGTCGATGCACGTCTTTCGTTTGATACTAAGGCTACCGTTGCTAAAGCTAAACACCTGATCGCCTTATATGAATCCCACGGCGTTAACCGCAAGCGTATTCTGATTAAGCTAGCCGGTACTTGGGAGGGAATTGCTGCAGCCAAACAACTTGAGGCTGAGGGTATCCATTGCAATATGACCCTACTCTTCTCCTTAGTGCAGGCAGCAGCCTGTGGTGCTGCTCATGCAAAGTTAATTTCACCCTTTGTAGGAAGAATTACGGATTGGTATAAAAATAAATTAGGCGCTCATTGGAGTGATGCTAATAATGGAGGCGCCAATGATCCTGGTGTTACTTCAGTCAAACATATTTTTCACTATTACAAACACTTTGGGATCGCTACTGAGATTATGGGTGCAAGCTTTCGTAATACCAGCCAAATAATAGAGCTAGCTGGTTGCGACCTATTAACCATTAGCCCTGAGCTATTGGCCGAGCTTCAAAATAGCAATATGCTGGTGAGTAAAAAATTGGATGCTAGTCATGCTGAAAAGCTTGAAGCATTAAAGTTAGATGAATCTAGTTTTCGCCTACAGCTGAATAATGACGCAATGGCGACAGAAAAATTAGCTGAAGGTATTCGTAATTTCTGTATCGATACTGAAAAACTAGAAGCCCTACTCGCAAAGTAAATTACTTCTTGACCGTATTGAAACCCATTAGATCGTAAGCCGGACAGTTTCCTAACATACCGGTTGCTAAGGGGATTATTCCAATCCAGCCCCAGGCGCCAACAATACCGAAACCAGCTAAACCCATCAAGGTTACGCCAACAGTGATACGCAAGACGCGATCAGTGTGACCAATATTGCATTTCATATCATGCCCCTTTTAGAACTTATATAGCCAGATGGCTTCTACTTAGCTCTTTACTTAGCAGCCTTCAATAAGCGTTGTCTTAGCGCTTCATACAAGCATACGCCACTTGCGACTGAAACATTTAAACTTTCAACTACGCCTTGCATTGGTATGCGGACTAACTCATCACAGTTTTCACGGGTTAAGCGCCGCATTCCTTCGCCCTCAGCGCCCATCACAATCGCTATTGAGCCACTTAAATCAATCTCATAGATCGATTTTTCAGCTTCATCATCGGTGCCAATCAACCAAACGCCTGCTTCTTGCATTTCTTTCATACTACGAACGAGATTGGTAACAGTAATCACAGGAATGACCTCTGATGCGCCACTAGACACTTTGCTGACAGTTGCGTTAATTGAGGCAGACCGATCTTTAGGGATTACTACCGCATCTACGCCGGCACCATCAGCAACACGCAAACAAGCACCAAAGTTATGGGGGTCAGTCACCCCATCTAAAACTAGGAATAATGGCTGTTTCTTAGCCTCTTCGACATCCTCGATGACTTCAGTAATGGTTCGAGCGATGGTCATTTTTTCAGCCAAGGCCACTACACCTTGATGACGATCATGTCCTGCTAGCTTATGTAAACGCTCTGCATCAGCAGCATGGAGTCTTTCCCCTAATGCTTCCTCTGCTTGCTTTAAAAAATCACCCATGCGACGATCGCGACGGCTAGGGTCAAAGTAAACTGACTTCAGACTATCAGGATCCACTCTCAAGCGCGCTTGTACCGCATGAAAACCCACTAATATTTGTTTCATTATTGATCGATTCAATTCTTTATTTGCGCCTAGCGTTGGTGCTACGCACTGGGGGCTTTGAGCCTGCAGGCTTACCAACTACCCTACCTTGTTTGTTGGCTTTTCCATTTTTACGACTAGCCTTGCTTTTGGATTGAGTAGCGCCTAAGGTTCCTGCGGATTTAGCAGCATTGACATTAATCCCGCCAGGTTTTTGTGGCGCCTTATTGGCCGGCCTACTCCTTTTGGAGGCAGCCTTCTTATTGGGTCTTCCGGTATCGGTTGCCAAAATTAATTGTCGCCGACTATTTGCGCTACCTGGCTCTACGCCCACCGCTTTGACTAGACTAAATTCAATCTTGCGGGCATCAAGATCTACCCTACTCACTAATACATGTACACGATCACCTAAGCGATAGCGAATTCCAGTACGCTCTCCACGTAATTCCTGTCGAGCTTCTTCATACTGGAAATAATCGCCACCCAACTCAGTGACGTGCACCATACCTTCAACAAATAAGCTCTCTAGCTGAATAAATAATCCAAAGTTAGCTACACCAGTAACTGTGCCTGCATATTCTTGACCTAAATGATCCCGCATGTAATAACACTTGAGCCATGCCTCCACATCACGCGATGCCTCGTCAGCACGACGCTCATTTGAAGAACAATGAACACCTAACTGCCCCCAGATCGGTAAAGCGGCATTTGCGCCTTTAGGCAGCCTTGTTCCTTTGGTGGGCCCAGCTATAGCATCACTTTGTGATTTTTTAGCGTTGACTGCGTTTTCACGCCCCTTACCCTTGCGTGGCAGAGTCAGGTTTAGTGGCACCTTAGGCGGCAAGACTGGTACATAAGGCTTTTTTTGCAGAATCGACTTAATCACTCGATGAGTCAATAAATCTGGATAACGTCGAATCGGACTTGTGAAATGTGAATATGCCGGATACGCCAAGCCAAAGTGGCCCTCATTATCTGGTTGATACATAGCTTGTTGCATAGACCGTAGCACTACGGATTGCAACATATTGGCATCAGGTCGATCTTTGACTTCACGCATCAATTTTGCAAAATCTTTTGGTTTAGGTTTCTCACTACCGCCTAAAGCAAGTCCTGCTGTTCTCAGAACCTGACGTAAGGTGACTAACTTCTCTTCTGAAGGCTCACCATGAACACGATAAAGACTCAAGTGTTTGTTCTTGTCGATATAGTCAGCTGCGCAGACGTTCGCCGTCAGCATACATTCTTCGATCAAGCGATGGGCTTCATTCCGAATACGCGGTTCAATGCGCAATATCTTGCCCAGCTCATTACTAATGATTTGAGTCTCTGTCGTATCAAATTCAATCGCTCCACGCTTTTCACGTGCAGCTAAGAGTATTTTGTAGAGAGAATATAAATTAGTGAATAGTGGTCGGAACTGTGCAAAACGAGCTGCCTCTGGACCTTTACTATTGGATAGAATTTCCCAAACGGTGTCGTAGGTAAAACGTTGGGCTGAATGCATCACCGCTGGATAAAACTGATAGGCCAACACAATTCCATTGTTGTCTACCACTGAATCACACACCATACACAAACGATCTACCCCAGGGTTTAAGGAGCAAAGACCGTTAGAGATCTTCTCTGGCAACATCGGAATCACCCTTCTAGGGAAATAAACCGAGGTAGCTCGCAGTAAACCTTCATCATCTAAAGGGTGTCCAGGTTTTACGTAATGCGAGACGTCAGCAATCGCCACAATCAGGCGCCATGCCTTGGTCTGACCGTACATCACGGGCTCACAATACACGGCATCATCAAAGTCACGTGCATCCGCACCATCAATCGTGACTAAAGGGATATCGCGTAAATCAACACGACCTTCTAAATCTTCTTGCTGAACTGAATCTGGCAATGCGGCAGCCTCTTTCATGGCAGCTGCTGAAAACTCATGAGGAACGCCATACTTGCGAACAGCGATTTCAATTTCCATTCCTGGATCATCAATCTCACCTAAAACTTCAACTACGCGACCTACTGCCTGACGATAGCTATCGGGATAATCAATAATCTCTACACTGACTACTTGCCCTAACTTGGCATGACCTTGA
>JABMMT010000302.1 GCA_013205155.1 Betaproteobacteria bacterium
AAAGGCAGTTCCATCACCACCAAGCCCTTGTGGGCCAATACCAAGCTGATTCACCGCAGCACTCAGCTCTTTCTCAAGCTTGGCGCCTTCTTCATCACTGCATATACTACCGAGCTCACGGGTAGCTGCGCGCTTTGCCATAGCAACACATTGATCAGACGTACCGCCAATACCAACACCAACAATTGTTGGTGGACAAGTCTTACCACCAGCAGACACAACACTCTCAATTACAAAGGCTTTGATACCATTAATACCATCTGCTGGAATAGCCATTTTCAAAAAGGAATTATTTTCTGAGCCACTACCTTTGGGTACCATTTCAATTTCTACAGACTCTGCATTACCAAAAAAATCAATATGAATCGCTGGCATATCAATTCCGCAAGAGGTGTGATTATTTTTTCGGGTAATAGGATGAACAACAGAAGATCTCAGAGGGTACTCTTGAGTAGCACGCTCACAACCTTTACGAATGGCAGCCTTTAACGCCATTCCATCAAATTGCACATTTCCACCGATCTTGACGTTATATATCGGTAAACCCGTGTCTTGGCAAAGGAGATTATCCTCACGCTCTGCCACCGAAATATTCGTAATCATGGTTTTTAAAACCACTTGAGCACGAGCATCTGTCTCAGATTTATCCAGCCTATTGATACCAGCCTTGATATCATCAGGCAGCACCTTGAGAGCACGAATGTAGAGCTCTTTACAGGCCTCTTCCACTAAATTCATTTGTAATTGCATATCTACCTAATCAATTAGCAAAATATAAAAATAAGAGCCCGCAAACGATAGCGAACAAAATAGAGATCTGTATCCAACCCTTACGCAGGCCATTCCATGGTCCAAACTCAATGATTAATAATCGTACGCCACCAGCTAAATGAACGGCCAGCAAAACTACTAAAGCCCACTCTCCAAATTTAAATACCCAGAAATCCGTTAACTTCAAAGAGGCTTCAAATCCTTCGGCTCCCCGCAAGGATTGAGACAACATTAGAAAATGTAAAGGGATAAAACATGCCAGTAACAAGCCAGAAAAACGATGGCAAGCATAGGCAAAATAAGGCAAATGGCTTTTTGCACGATAATCTAAGGTTGGTCTAGAGCTCATAAAGCACCCCCGGTATACACGCCAATGACTGCAGTCGTACCAATTACCAAAATCAATAATGCTAATAACCAAGAAATGGGTTTAGTCATTCCAACTTGAGGTATGGTCTCTTGCAAAATATTAGCTACCCCAATCGGTGCATGCACAAAACAAGCCAAAACAAATATTTCATAAAAGATTGCAAACCCTAAATTACCTTGTGTGCGACCCAGTATTTCTTGCGCCGTGAGACCACCACGGATTGCATAAAAAATCATGACTAAGTGAATTGCTACACATACTCCAAGAACCATGGCGCTAATTCTTTGTGCATACCAGAGTTTTGCCTGAAGTACTGCCTGGCTCACAACTTACCCCACTTACTACCGCGAACCGCAGCCCTAGCAACTAACTTCTTTAGGCCAGAAATACTGGCAGTTGGTGAAAGAGCATTTGGACAGCGCTCTGTGCAAGAGCCGTGTGAATGACAGGCATGACAACCTTCATCACCCGCTACCGCACGAAGGCGATCAAGTTGCTGCACATCTCTAACATCGTTTGTTAATGTCCATGCACGATTCAAAGCTGCAGGCCCTAAGTAATTTGGTCTAGATTTCACCACCTCACATGAAGCGTAGCAAACACCACAACCAATACACTCAATACCCGCATTAGCTAATTGACGCTCTTCAGACTGTGGCTCTACTTTTGCAAAATCATCATGACGGGTTTGGTTACCCTTGAAGAAACCAACAGCGCCTTTCCACTTATTAAAGAACTCGCGCATATCGGTAGCAAGATCTTTAATTACCGGTAAATTATTTAATGGAGCAATCTCTAAAGAATCCCCCTCCACAATTTTGGATACGTGAGTGCGGCAAGTCCAACGAGCTACTCCATTGACTGTCATAGCACATGACCCACACATTCCGACACGACAGGCAAAGCGATAGCTTAATGTGGGATCAATCTTGCGCTGAATATAGGTAACCACATCCAAGACGGTTTGGTTTGGGTTACGTGGCACAAGGTACTCAACAAATTCACCCTGCTCGGCGCCACGCCAGACTTTAACTTTGAGATCGGTATTAGACATGAGGTCATTATATCTGTAGACAGTAAAAAATAAATCGAATATAATTTTCTTTGAGATAAACTTATTCTTTATTATTAAACCTATGTCCAGCATTAAGCTCCTGAAAAACTTTCTCGCCATTACTCGTCATAAAAGCGTTGCAGCAGCCGCCAGAGAGATTGGACTGACTGCTGCGGCAGCTGGCCAACAGCTCCAGCAACTAGAGCATGAAATCGGTGTTGAGCTATTTGATAGAACAAAACGCTCCTTAACCCTCAATAGCAATGGACGAGCAGTAATCGAGCCAATTCAAGAAATCATCTCTAAATATGAAGCTCTTGGATCTAATCTGAAAACTGATCTCAGTGGAACTATTGTTTTAGGTGCTCTAGTGTCGACTCTGATGGGGACTTTTGGTAAAACCCTTAACGAGCTCAAACAAAACTACCCAGAACTTGAAATCAAACTTATTGCAGGTCTTTCAAGTAGCTTTCTAGATCAGGTGATAGAAGGTAGTCTAGATGCTGCCATTGTGACTGAATCACCCTATGCATTACCTCAAAACGTACAGTGGACTGAGCTCTATAAAGAACCGATGATCTTGATTGCCCCAAGCTCATTAAAATTGTCTGAGCGCCTAATCAATGAATTGCCATTCATTCGATTTGAGAGAAATACCTGGACTGGTCATCTAGTTGAGCAAACTATCAGAGTCAATAAGCTCAAAATTCAGGACGTCATGGAGTTGAACTCAGTAGAGGCGATTATAGAATTGGTACGACAAGGTCTTGGTTATTCGATCATTCCACAACTTGCCAATATTTCATGGTCAAGCGATCGCCAACTCAAGATTCAAAAACTACCAGGCAAAACAGTCTATCGAAAGGTTGGTCTATTAGAGCGCAAGAAACATAGTCGGCACAATATTACAGGGGCTATCAAAGGTCATTTTTTATCAAACATATTAAAGACATCTTAAAAAGCCAATAAAAAAGCCTGGACGAACCAGACTTTTTTACAAGATATATTGCAAACTTTATTTCTTTAGATTAAGTTCAGTCCCTAGCTTGCTATAGAGATCAAATTGCTCCTTAGCAAATGTTTCTGTATCTGCAGGTGATCGAATTGCAGGGATAGCCCCAACAGTATCGTTACCATTTAACCAGGCAGTATTTTTAGCAACTTCTTTTAGTACAGCCTGCCATTTCTCCACAACCTCTGAGGGTAAACCTGGTGGGCCATAAAGACCGCTCCATCCCATGACTTTTTCTAGATTAGGAATTCCCTCCTCTTTGGCAGTAGGTATATTGGGAAAATCTTTCAGACGCGCAGGCGTGGAAGTTACCAGCGCACGCATCGCATTACCCTTTATCTGCCCAACGAGCGTTGTTAAGTTATTACATAAGAAGTCTACCTCTCCACCAAGTAAGGCAGTAGTAGCCTGACCACCACCTTTATAAGGAATCATTGTGGCAGCCGCTGATTTTAATCCAACATCACGCAAAATTACTTCAACCGCTAAATGCTGTGTAGTGCCAGCGCCTGCACTTGCATAATTTAATTTTCCGGGATTTGCCTTAATTGCAGCAATGAGATCCTTCATATTCTTATAAGGCGCATCAGGCTTTACTACACAAACAACTGGATTAAAATCAAGCAAGGAGATGAATGTAAATTCGTTCCATTTATAAGGTGTAGTGCTATCGAGGGCGGGGGTGATTGCTTGCGAACCGCCTCGAGAAATTAATAAGGTATAGCCATCTGGAGGTGAAGTGCGAACTTTTTGAGAACCGATCGTGCCAGATGCTCCTGCAATATTTTGCACAATCACATTTTGACCCATCAGCTTAGTAGCCATAGGGGCCAAATTTCTACCAGAGAAATCGCTATCACCGCCAATCCCATAAGGAGCGATAAAAGTAATTGTTTTATTAGGATAATTTTGGGCTAAAACAATATTTGTTACTAGCCCCATAAAAACTAATGCTGTAAAAGCGGTACTTTTGACAAACTTAAGCATACAACCTCCCGTGAGATAGTTTAATTCGTTTACTTATTACTCAAACTAAAGCATTTTTAAAAAAACATTTTGATAACTAAACATTTAATTCAACTGAATATTTTGTGCCTGGCACGATAATGCCCCCTCGATCCCCTGGAATTACCCCGCCCCAACGGGACTCAAAATAATTTGGTAGCGGTCTTGCAGACGGAGGTGCAACCCAGAGTCGAAGCAAATGACGTTGTAGCTCAGGATCGGGCCAATTTTCAAAATCATTCCTAGAGTGCAGAATTTGGTGGTTATGCAGTAACTGAATATCACCCGGTTCAAAAGCCATCTGAAGGGCTAAGCCTGGCTCTTGCAAAATAGCATCGATTTCATCCATTACTTCAATTTGCTGCTGACTTAGTCTTGGAGCATGTGGAAATCGCTCTTGTGCATCCTCTATATAGCGACGCAAATATACGCAGGATAGGTATCCTTGATACCAATTAAAGATGGGAATCTCAAACCAGGGATCGAGCCCTTCTGGAACTTCTCCTCGACGATCTGTTGGGTATGGTGTAAACATCGCAGAGATCAAGTCGGGGCGACGTTCTATCATTTTGTTATAGAGCATCATAGAGCTAGCAATAAAAGATTCGCCGCCCTCTTTAGCTTTCTTCAAACACAGTAGGCCAACAATATCTGCCGAATCTGTATGGTAATCAAGCTTCTTATTGGTTTGATAAAAACGTGCTCCAGCTTCTACTTTCGCGCCTTGATCACGCACGTGTCCAAGCAAGTGACCTTTTCCATTACTACTCCGTAGCGAACCCATATGACGCCCAAGCCCCATATAAATAGCTGCAATCTTTTCCATTGGCCAGTTTTCAATTGGCAGTCCTCGGAGCATTACAAAACCGCGTCCCAATAGGAGTTCATTCAAGATTTCGCCAATAAAAGAAGGAAGCTTTGTGAGAGGAAATAACTCTGGTGTAATATTTTCAAGCGGAATTCCTAAACTTAGAAAATGATCAGCCGCCGCTTCAAGCTCTGTGATTTGCTCTGAGCTCCACCGCACAATCCACTTGGGATCATCTTGAATTTGACTGCCGATCCATGCGCAGGATCCCTCAACAGAAAAAGGAATGTCACTTACTGGAGTAAAGGGGCTGATTGAGTTCATATTAATTCCTCTATTCACCCTTAGATTGATCTGCAAAGAAACTAAACATAAATGACTCTACCCTAAAAAAATGAGGTTCTCAAGCCATTAAAATAGTAATATCAATTTGTCAGCGCTTTTAATCCCTCCTCTAACCATGCTAGTGAGCTGATTAAGGGTTATTACTAATTTCAGCTCAAGCAAGCCTCTCTTTTGAGTGCACTTATGGCGCAAGGTGAACCACATCGTATTTATTAAAACTTTTAGTCAAAAACAATTTGCTTTGACTCAATAAGCAAAAAAATAACGTATTCTCTGTTGATATCTAATAACATTATTTTAAAGTCCTAGGATGAAGCTTTTATATGATAAAAAAAATCAAAAACGGTGCTGAAATGCTTGTGAGTGCTCTGGAGCAAGCAGGTGTAGAAAAAGTTTTTACACTATCTGGCAATCACATCATGCCGATTTATAACGCCATATTTGATTCTAATATTGAACTCATTCATACTCGTCATGAAGCAGCTGCTGTCCACATGGCGGATGCATGGGCAAGATTGACTGGGAAGGTTGGAATTGCTTTAGTCACAGGCGGCCCGGGACATGCAAATGCAATCTCAGCGCTCTACACTACTTCTATGGCTGAATCCCCAGTTGTTTTGATTTCAGGCCATGCCCCACTGAATCAACTTGGTAAAGGTGCATTTCAAGAAATGGCGCAAGCGACTATTGCAGCTCCTTTAACAAAAGCATCTTGGACTTGTCAAAAAATAGAGGATCTAGGCTTTGATTTAGCAAAGGCAATACGAATAGCAAAATCAGGAAGACCTGGACCTACACATCTTAGTTTGCCATCTGATGTTCTAGAGTCAATTCCACCTCTAAATATGCCACTGCCAACGAGTGAAGACTTTATGGCGAATAGTAAAGTAGCGAAACCTTCAGACATTACAGCAATCATATCGGCATTGGCCGCTACTAAAAAACCACTCATCATTGTGGGTCCGATGATGCTCTCTAAGGCTGGTAAGAAGCAATTAGCGCTACTTGAAGAATCTTTAGGCATTCCAGTGATCGGCATGGAAAGTCCAAGAGGTATTGGTGACCCAAGTCTTGGCGCATTTTCGGAAGTCCTAGCTGAGTCTGACTGCATTCTCTTGCTTGGCAAAAAACTAGACTTTACTTTGAAGTTTGGTAACGCGCCTGGCATTAAACAAGAATGCAAATTTCTGCAAATAGATCCCGAAGAGATTGAAATTGAAAGGGCAAGAAAAATGCTTGGTAATCGCTTACAAATGGCATTTGTATCTGATACCCCAAGCGCTATTAATGCCATCCTTTCTGCTAATCCTCTAAAACATCCGAGTTCAGACTCTTGGTTAAAGGAAGTTAGCGCAGCAGTTGCATATCGCCCAAGCTCATGGAGGGAATTACCTCCTAATGAGGGAAGACTACATCCAGCTAAAGCATTACTACCACTACAAGAAATACTAGACAGTCATCCTGATTCCGTCCTTGTGAGTGATGGCGGAGAAATTGGACAATGGGCTCAAGCATGCTTAAAAGCCCCGAATCGAATTCTAAATGGGGTTGCTGGATCTATAGGTGCTGGTCTACCTTTTGCCATAGCCGCTAGAGTTGCTAAAAAAGATGTCCCCATCATTGCCATAATGGGTGATGGGAC
>JABMMT010000031.1 GCA_013205155.1 Betaproteobacteria bacterium
AGAGGGGACACTGCTAGATTGAGTTGCTCACTTAAGAACAATAGAGGAATTAACTTATCCCTCAAGCGAAACGTAGGAGTACCATAAAAATCTTCAATGCCATTATTAGGCTGATTTGGAGCAAAGCGTACTAGTTCCAATATGCGATTTTGAGGAATTAAAAATATCTCCTCGGCACATCCAACAAATAAGGTAGGTAGGATAGCCAATGTCAGAGGAATTTTTAACTTAACATGCGTACCTTCATTCGGAATACTGGTAATTTCAATACTGCCGCCAATATTCTCAATATTATTTTTCACCACATCCATACCAACCCCTCTTCCAGAGAGATTGGTAACCGTATCACGAGTAGAAAAACCAGGTAAAAAGATTAAATCAATTAATTCTCTATGATTTAGGGCTTGGGCTTTTTCTACGCTAATTAATCCTCGAGAAATAGCCCGCTGTCTGACGCGCTCATAGTCCACGCCAGCACCATCATCAATCACCTCCACAATCACTGTGCCATTTTGGTGGGCTGCACGTAAAACTAAATAAGCCACTTCAGACTTACCCTTTTTTAAGCGGACTTCGGGGATCTCAATACTATGATCAATGCTATTTCGAATCAAATGGATTAAAGGATCCCTGATGCTATCAAGCAAAATACGATCTAACTCAGTCTCAGCACCCTCTTGGAGGAGTCGTACTTTCTTGCCACACTCTGCCGACACGTCACGCACTAAGCGAGGAAACTTATCCCAAATATGAAAGATCGGCTGCATCCGCATTTTCATCATACGTTCTTGCAGCTCTAGCGTCAGTAAGTCAATGCTTCGAACTGCACTAGTAAATAATTTATCCGAAGATTGTTGTGAGAATGGTAATAGGCGATTTCGAGCTAGCACCATCTCACTAGCGATGTTCATTAATTTATCCAAGACTTCTGGATTGACTTTGACCGGCACAACAACCTCTTGCCCTGGGGTACTGGATAAGGTCACCTCTGGAGGCTCTTCAAATGCCGTATCCACATCCTGTATAAATTCCTCAGGCGTCACTTCTATCTCAGCAACTGAGACACTTGCAGGCTCCACTTTCTTTTCATCCTGAGAGAGCCCTAATAAAAAAGTAATCAGCTCTTGATCATCTCCGGCCGGTTCAAGATGATTAGTCTCTACCCCCTCAATAATGCTGCGCAGAATATCATTCATTTCCAGCAAGCGAGTTGATTTGTCAAAATCTAACTGGGCTTGTCCAGCACGAATTTTGCCCAACAGACTCTCTCCAGCATGAGAGAGTTTTTCCAATCGCTTCAAGGAAAAAAAGCCGCTGCTTCCTTTGAGGGTATGCAAACCCCGAAATATATTTCCTACTAAAACTTGATCGCTCGGATTTTCCTCTAAGCGAACAAAATCCCCATCTAGTCGATCGATGATTTCCCGAGCTTCTAGGATAAATTCAGCAAGGATTTCGTCGTGGTTTTCCATGTAATCTGATAGTAATGGACATTTATTTGGACAGGCGGATAGAATGGGGGTTTACGAGATATTAGCTTATATTAGGCAATAATCCCATAGTTAGCCCCATACAATAGGCTGACTTACGCATGAACCTTCTACAGGAAGCCCGACCGAATGTTTCGTACCTTTTTAAATAAATTTGACAGACAATCAACCGTCAAAACCAAGCTTATAGTGAGCTTTGGTCTGATTCTATTTTTCACGATCATCGTTGGTGGTATTTCGATCTACGGCTACTATGTCATGGGTAAAAGTGCTGACTGGCTTTATGTGCAAGGCGCTAAAGGAATTGAAGAGTCTAAGCAATTACAAATTGAAGCTGCGGCCTTTGACATCGAAGTAAATCACCTACTACTTTCCTCCACTCTTTCAAATAAGGCTGAGGGTCAAGCATTACGGGAAAAGTCAATAGCAAATATTGAAAAGCTCAGAACGAACCTAGAAAAATCGCTTAAAGTTATTGAAGGCAACATTATTCGCTCTAAAACAAGAGTTGAGTTTAATGAGCTAGTTGAGGACTTTGATATTTACTTAATTGCAATCGAGCAGATTATTTTGCTTGAAAAGGGTTCACCAGCTACAGCAACCTCGATGTATTTTAGTGATAAGTTTCAAGGCTTTAAACCCCGTATCAATAAAGACTTACAGGATTTTGTAGACGCCAAATTAGAAAGCGCTAAGCTGTTCCATCAAGAATCGGAGATAGCTAAGCAATATGCAATCCTCTCTACGATTGTGACCATTATCATCGCAATCTTATTTAGCATTCTGATTGGTATTCGCTTCAGGCATTCCATTATTGATCCACTCCATAAAACAAAAGAAGCTCTGAATGCTTTGGCTGGGTCTCGTCTCAACACTACTATTGAAGGTTTGGATTATGTTGGCGTGGTAGGTCAGATTGCTCAGTCAGCTCAAATATTGCAAAATAATCTTCGTGGTGCCATTCAAGAAATTAGCAGTAATGCCCTAATGATCAGTGCTTCCTCAGAAGAACTTGCTGCAGTAAGCGCTCAACTTAATGCCAATGCTGAAGAGACTTCCTCTCAGGCAAATGAAGTAGCACAATCCTCTGACATCGTCAGCCAAAATACACAGTCTGTTGCTACCTCTGCTGAGGAATTTAGTACTAGTATTCGTGAGATTTCAATTAATGCAATGGAAGCTTCACGCGTTGCTAACCAGGCTGTAACTATTGCCAATAGCACCAATCAACAAATGTCTAAGTTGAGTAATAGCAGCATTCAAATTGGTGAAGTAGTTGCCGTGATTGCTGATATTGCTGAGCAAACGAATTTATTAGCCCTAAACGCCACCATTGAAGCGGCTCGGGCTGGCGAGCTGGGTAAGGGCTTTGCTGTAGTCGCAAATGA
>JABMMT010000303.1 GCA_013205155.1 Betaproteobacteria bacterium
GTGGAAGATTTTCTGTGATATGTTTGGCTTCACTGATTTATATGCGGACCCTCATCTTAAATTGAATAATCAACGTGTTCAGGCAAGACCTAGTTTGATTCCAGAAATAAAAAAACGCTTAGCAGGATTTAGTGCAAAAGAAATTACCACTATTTTTGAGGCGAATGGTCTCCCTTTTGCACCAATTACTAGGCCAGAGCAGTTATTTGAAGATCCCCATTTGATTGCAACGGGCGGCTTAGCACCCATCACTTTGACTGACGGCCCAAGAGCTGGGACTCAAACCACTACACCTTTAATGCCCTTGATGATGAATGGGAAAAGACTGGGTGTCCGTTTAAATCCTCCCAAATCTGGTGAGCAAACTACTGATATTTTGTCTGAGCTTGGATATAGCGCAGATCAGATTAATAGACTCTCATCTGACGGGGTAGTAGCATAAGAAAAGAGATTAATCTTTAATCGCAGCAGCAATACGCCTGGTAATTTTTGGGGGAGTTGCATCGATGTGATAACGGTGACGCTCCTCTTGCATATTGAGATCTTCAGTTGTAAACCGATCAAACCTTCTTAAGTAATCAGCCCAGCTTTCAAAGAAAAAGTCTTCCACAAATCTTCCGATGTGTTCTGTGTCTTCAAATAGACTCCAAGAAAGAGCCCCTTGCTTTAAACGCGACTTCCTCGCTTTGGCCATTAACTTTTTGAATTCATCCGCTTTTTCTTTAAGGGTGTGATATTCAATAGAAATCATGACGGGCCCTGCCTTTAAATCAATATCCGACACAGGTTGAGGGCGTTCAATTGGGCAGACGGGAGTGAAATCTTCTAAGGGGTGCTTATCTATCCGATGTTTACGTAATATAAGTAGCACAATGAGTCCAAAAATTGAGCTCAGCACAATGCTAGTGGTAATGTCATATACATCCGCGAGTTTTCCCCAGACTGCAGCACCTGCGGCACTACCCCCCATCAAACCCATTTGATAAATTGACATACCCCGGGCTCTGACCCAGCCCGGAAGAGTCATTTGAGCTGCAGTCGTTAAGGAGTTAGCAATGGCAATCCAAGCTGCACCACAGATCAGCATCCAGAATGATGCAAGCCAAACATTCGTTGCCACTACTACACCAATTGAAGTAAATGCCAAAATAAGTAGACCATAATTAATCAGGTCGTTTAATTTAAGGTACTTCCGTATGCGTGGCAACTGAGAGCCAGCCAAGATTGCGCCCAATCCTAAGCACGCAAGTAATAAGGTAAAGGTATGGGCATCACCTTGTAAATGAGTTTTAGCAATGACGGGAAGTAAAGCGATGAGGCCAGTTGATTGAAAGAAGAATAAGAAAGCGCGAATAATAATATTACGCATGCGATTCGATTGCCAAGCGTATTGCATTCCTACTCGCATGGCCCCTACGAAGCGCTCTCCAGGTAGAGTACTAACATAGCCTTGATATTTCCAGCGCATGACAACTACCGAAGTGATGACACATAGAACCATATTTAAAGCAAATACATATTGACTACCTGCCGTAGCAATGATGGCGCCGGCAGTAAGGGGCCCTACAATACGCGAGGTATTCATAGCAATAGCATTGAGCGCTAGCGCTGAAGAAAGCGATTCCCTTGGAACAAGTTCTGGAACAATTGCAGCAAAGATAGGCCAGCGCATCGCTAAGCCAATACCATTGGTAAAGGTTAGAAAGAGCAGTACGTAAGGATTGAGCATGCCAAAGACCAGAAATAGCATTAGGGCAGTCGCATTCGTTGCTAGCCAGATTTGGGCAAAGACAAAATAATGCTTACGGTTCAAAATATCCGCTAGTGCTCCACTAGGCACACCCAATAACAGGACTGGTAAGCTGGCAGCAGTTTGTACTAAAGCAATCAAGGTTGCTGAAGTGGTTAGGGTAGCCATAGTCCATGCAGCCGCTACATCGCTCATCCACATGCAGATACTGGCTGTTAACCAAGTTAGCCATAAAGTGCGAAATACTTTATGTCTTAAGGGCGCAAGCCATCCCTCAGAAACAAATACCTGGGCTTGCGACGGTTTCATAATCAATACTTCTTAGTGACTAGCAGATCTGAGGGGATGAATCATGCAATATGCTCATATACGTTCAATGACCATCGCGATGCCTTGACCAACTCCAATGCACATGGTGCAAAGAGCGTAGCGTTTTTGTTGCTCTTCTAGCTCCACTATTGCTGTTGTGATGAGGCGAGCACCACTCATACCTAATGGATGTCCCAATGCAATCGCACCTCCATTCGGGTTGACGCGAGCATCATCATCAGCTACCCCCAACTCACGAAGAGTTGCTAGACCTTGTGCTGCAAAAGCTTCATTGAGTTCAATCACATCAATTTGATCAATGTTCATTCCCAAGCGTTTCAGTAATTTTTGTGACGCTGGTGCTGGACCAATACCCATAATGCGTGGCGGTACTCCGGCAGTTGACATACCAATAATTTTTGCTCGAGGTTTTAAACCATGTTTCTTAACCGCTGCTTCGCTAGCAAGAAGTAGGGCGCAGGCCCCATCATTAACACCAGAGGCATTACCAGCTGTCACTGTTCCATCTGGGCGAACGATTGGCTTTAATTTAGTCAGTGCCTCAATAGTGGTAGCACGAGGATGCTCGTCTTGAGAAATCACAATAGGCTCCCCCTTTTTTTGGGGAATGACTACTGGGATAATTTCTTTTGCAAGTCGTCCATTAGCTTGTGCAGTAGCAGCTTTATTTTGACTTCTCAGAGCCATCTGATCTTGATCCGCCCGATTAATCTTGTAATCATCTGCAACATTCTCGGCAGTCTCAGGCATAGAATCTACGCCATGCGCACTCTTCATAAGAGGATTGATAAAACGCCAACCAATAGTAGTATCTTGAATCGAGTGATTTCTTGAAAATGCTGTGTCGGCTTTACCCATCACGTAGGGCGCGCGACTCATACTTTCGACACCCCCAGCAATTGCAAGATCAATTTCACCAGCAGCAATTGCTCTTGCTGCAGTTCCTACTGCATCCATGCCCGATCCGCATAAACGATTGATTGTGGCACCTGGCACCTTAGGTGAAATGCCGGCTAACAACGCACTCATCCGAGCGACGTTACGATTATCTTCCCCTGCTTGATTAGCGCAACCATAGATGACTTCATCCACCTCATCCCATTTCACTTGTGGGTTACGTTCCATTAAAGCTTTAATTGGAATAGCACCTAAGTCGTCAGTACGAACACTGGATAAAGATCCGCCGTAACGGCCAATAGGGGTTCTGATAGCATCACAGATATAGACAGGGTTCATAATTTTATTGAGTTAGTTTGATTTGATTGATTTCGAATTCGATCTTATTTTTTAATTCAAAAAGTGCAGGGGTATAGTTTTCAATAAGTTCATTTAAGTTACTTTCTGCTGGGGTACTGAAATTGAGCGAGGCATAGTTACCATTGAGCAGCTGCACTGTTGTGGAGATTGCTGAAATTTCAGGTAGCCATGTAGCAACACAATACCCCTTTTCTGAGATTGATTCTATGGCCTCATGGATTTCTTTTTCTATTTGAGACCAATTTTTAATTTTCTGTTTTTTTAATTCTAGAAGAAGTTGCATCCTACTATGAGGGTCTAATTGTGCAATCCATGCTCTTCCTAACGAGGTACGTTCGATGGGCACCCTTTGACCAGAAGCAACCGCTCTCAAGGCAATATTCTTTGTATATCGAATAGATTCTAAATAAACCATTTCAAGACGATCTGCTACCGCAAGCCCTACATTCAGTTTTAACTTTTCTGAAACTTTCCGCATCAGGGGTTCTGCTAGCCTTATTTCAGCTGAGGCAGTTTTAAAGGCATGACTCAAACACAGGACAGTAGGAGCCAAGCGATAAGCTTGACGATGCGGATCATGTTCTAAAAACCCAGAAAGAACCAAGGTCTGAGTCAGCCGGCTAATGGTTGAGGGGGGTAAACCCGTGCGCTCAGCAATCTCACTATTACCCAATAAGCCCATGCCTGGCTTAAAGCAACGCAAGATCTCTATCCCTCGGATTAGGGACCGATTGGTTTTGGAGTGTGCTTTAGTTAATTCCATCTAGTGGAATTAGACCATAAATTTTGCCTGGATTTCAGCCATACTGTTTTGTTTATCATCAAATTAATTAAAAGGGAGATCAATATGTTCTCTTGTATTGCAGCTTTCAAACGTATAACTCCTATTACCGGGCTAATGATCGGCTTATTGACAGTCAGCATCAGCCCTGTGGCATTAGCAGCCTATCCTGACAAGCCTATTAAAGTGATTGTTCCTTTTGCACCAGGTGGCGGAACAGATTTAGTCGCAAGGACTTTGGGTATAAGCATGGCTGAAGATTTGCGTCAGCCTATCGTGATTGAAAATAAGCCTGGTGGAAGTACTGTCATCGGTACGGATACTTTAGCAAAAAGTCCTGCTGATGGTTACACGCTAGTGGTTGCAACTTTAGCGCATGCTGTTAACCCCAGCTTAAAAGCAAAGCTTCCCTATGCACAAGACAAAGATTTTGCTCCAGTCATTTTGGTTGGCGTCTCTCCGAATGTGGTGGTGGTATCGGCAAATAGCCCTTATAAAACATTCTCAGAATTCTTAGCTGCTGCAAAAGCTAACCCTGGCAAATTATCGTATGCATCTCAAGGTGGTGGTACGTCAGCTCATCTTGCTGGAGAGTTATTTAATTCATTAGCCAATACAAAACTGATTCATGTGCCCTATAAGGGCGCTGGTCCAGCATTAACGGATGTCATTGGTGGTCAAGTCGATGTGATGTTTGCGACTGCATCAGCGGTTGGTAGTCTTGTCGATGGCGGCAAATTAAGGGCGCTGGCAGTGACAACTCCTGCACGCTCTCCTTCGCCGCAATTATCGATGCTACCTACAGTTGCAGAGAGTGGCGTGCCGGGCTATTCAGCTGGAAGTTGGTATGGATATTTTGCGCCAGCGGGAACACCCCCTGACGTGATTAATAAATTAAATACTGTCATCAAAAAAGGGGTGCAATCCCCTGTATTTAAGTCGCGTGTTGAAAGCGAGGGATTGGTGATCAGAGCAGGAAGTCCAGAGGAGTTTGGAAAATTTGTGAAGGCTGAGGAAATACGTTGGCAAAAAGTAATCAAAGACGCCAATATCAGCCCAGATTAAAAATATTAAACGAGGAAATCGAATGACTTATCAATTCATTGAGCTCGCCGAAGAGGATGGGATTGCAACGCTACGATTAAATCGTCCCGAAAAGCGCAATGCGATGAGTGACGACATGCGCAGTGAGTTCATCGAAGCTCTTGAAAAAATTTCTGCAGATAAAGCTATCCGTGCTTTAGTGTTAACTGGTAATGGCAAAGGTTTTTGTGCGGGCGGTGATATTGCTGGCATGGAAAAGCGGATGAAAGCGCCAGCAGGGGAAGTGGCTTATAACGGCTGGCATCGTCAAAAGCGCGTTCATCTTGCTATTTCTTTATTGCACACTATGCCTAAGCCAACGATTGCTGCGGTAAATGGATCTGCTTCTGGTTTGGGTGCAGATACGGCTTTAGCTTGTGATTTTATTATTGCCTCGGAGGGGGCAAACTTCACCTGGTCTTATATTCATCGCGGCATCATTCCTGATGGTGGTGGAATGTATTTTTTACCTAGACGTGTTGGTTTGGTGAAGGCTAAAGACTTAATCTTCAGCGGCAGAAAAGTGGATCTCGAAGAGGCAGCGCAGATTGGTATCGTTGACCGCATTACCACTGCAGAGGCACTAGTGGCAGATGCACATGCTTGGGCTAAAGAATTAAGTAAGGGATCAGCTACTGCGCTGGCTTTGAGTAAAACAATTCTCAATCAGACCTTTGAAACTACTGCTGCGCAGATCTTTGCTCAAGGCAGTCAAGCCCAAGGCATTTGCTATACCAGCACAGAGCATCGTGAGTCTGTCATGGCCTTTCTTGAAAAAGCTGCAGCCGCTAAAAATAAATAAGGTTGATAGATGAGTAATGCCATTTTGAAGTTAATGGAGCCCAGCAGTATTGCAGTAATTGGGGCTTCAACTGACCCTAAAAAAACGGCTGGTAGGCCCATCGCTTATTTACAGAAGCATCATTTCAAGGGAAAGATTTATCCAGTGAATCCTAGGGTAGAAGAAATCGCTGGCTTAAAGTGCTATCCCGATATTGAATCACTGCCAGAAACCCCAGATGTAGCCATCATCATGGTGGGAAC
>JABMMT010000304.1 GCA_013205155.1 Betaproteobacteria bacterium
AGCCGCTACCAAGGCAACTGAAGCGCAATTAAACCTACTTGATCACCTTCATCACAGACTAGAAACAGCTGCAGCAGACCGAGATATTGAGCAATTCTTTGAAATTAATGTGAAATTTCATGAATTAATACAAGAAATTGCCGGAAATCGGTGGATGAATGGTGTCATAGCAGACCTTAGAAAGGTGCTAAAACTCCATCGCCGTGACTCTCTAACGAGTACGGGACGGCTCCAGAATTCTCTGCTTGAGCATCGAGAGATATTAAGAGCTCTTCTCAAGCGTGATGAGGCAGCTGCAGAAAGTGCTATGCAAAAGCATCTTGCAAATGGGCTTGAAGCTGTACGTTAAATAACTAATCTTATAAAAAACAATAGCTTAGAGAATTAATCTAAGCTATTTACTTAATTTAGTAAGATTTACTTTTTAATCACAAAGTTCCCTGGCAAGGATGCAATATATGCTGAGATATCTTGTAAATCGGCATCTGTATACGCCTGAACTTGAGAGCCCATTACTGCGTTATTACGACCATACTGGGCATTACTATTGCCTACCTTGTATGCTTTTAGGGAGTAGTACAAATAATCAACGTATTGGCCTGCAAGCTTAGGGTAAGCAGGCAGAATCGGTGCGTTTAAACCAGCGCCATGACATGCGGCGCAATTAGCCTTCTCTACGATCACCCGGCCTTTATCAATACTGCCTGCATGAGCAGGATTCAATAAGCAAAAACTAGCCAGTATTACTGTGGTAACTAGTGCAAATTTCATAACATGCCTCTATTACTTCAATTTGTTGGTAGGTGAGCTGGCAGTTTGCGCAGCGTAATATTCGCCAAGATTGGCCATATCCTGATCAGAAAGACTGCCAGCAATGGCTCGCATTGTTGGATGCTTTCTTTCGCCTTTTTTATAGGCAGCTAATGAACTAGCGATGTAGGCAGCACTCTGGCCACCCAACATGGGCACTTTATAGACTAAGGGATAGTCAGCACGGTAATCAGGAATAGAATGGCAGCCAACACAAAGCCACACTTTGGCATTGGCAGCAGCAGCATTACCTTTGATCTCATCAGCCTGAGCCAACCCAGCAAACACCATGCCAGCGCAAACAAGCAAAAAAGGAAGAATGGGGAGTTTTTTCATGGAAATCATTATTGACAGGTTTGATTTTAATCAATTTGGGAATATTATAGCGGACAGCAGCCAGCCTAAGCTTTTTGCCAATTGGTCATTTCCAAAATAAGTAAAAATTTGGTAAAAATATCCAAATATTCTGGGCTTTACCTATACTTAAGCGCTCAAATAAGGACTTATTGACTGCCCTATGAATCAATCCAATACCCAAAATCCCCATCAAGCTCAAAGCCGTTTTGATGGCAGCCAAAGTTATGTAGCAACTGATGATTTAAAGCTTGCTGTCAATGCAGCCATTGCCCTTCAGCGGCCTCTTTTGATAAAGGGTGAGCCGGGAACAGGCAAGACAATGCTTGCAGAAGAAGTGGCTGGTGCATTAAACATGCCCTTAATGCAATGGCATATTAAATCCACAACCAAAGCCCAACAAGGTTTGTATGAGTACGATGCCGTAAGCCGTTTGCGCGACTCACAATTAGGCGATGAAAAAGTAAACGATATTCGTAATTACATTGTGAAGGGTATTTTGTGGCAAGCCTTTGAGGCACAAGAACAGACCGTATTACTGATTGATGAAATTGATAAAGCTGATATTGAGTTTCCAAATGATCTTTTACGCGAAATCGATCGAATGGAATTTTATGTCTACGAAACAAGAGAGTTGATTAAAGCAAAACAACGTCCACTAGTCATCATTACATCAAATAATGAAAAGGAATTACCGGATGCCTTTTTGCGTCGCTGTTTTTTCCATTACATTAGCTTTCCAGATGCTCAAACAATGCAAAGCATTGTGGATGTTCATCATCCCAATATTAAACAAGAATTACTCGAAGCAGCCTTAAAGGCTTTTTACCAAATCCGCTCGTTACCAGGGTTGAAAAAGAAACCCTCTACTTCGGAATTGATTGACTGGTTAAAGCTTCTTCTTGCCGAGGATATCTCCCCGCAAGCCCTTTATAGCGATGATGAAAAAATAGTTGTGCCACCCCTTCATGGTGCCTTAATCAAGAATGAGCAAGATATTCAGCTATTTGAACGCTTAGTCATGATGAATCGTAACCATCGTTAATTTATTGAAAGAGCCTTAATCGATGCTGATTCAATTCTTTCTTCATTTGAAAGAAGCAAAAATTCCTGTTTCAGTAAGGGAATTTTTAACATTACTGGAGGCTCTCAAAGCATCCGTCATTCATCCTTCGATTAATGAGTTTTATCAATTATCCCGTATGACCCTGGTGAAAGATGAACAATACTTTGATCGCTTTGATCAAGTTTTTGGGAGTTATTTCCACGGCGTTGAACAAATCATCGCACTCTCACCAGAGATACCTTTGGAATGGCTAGAGAAAAAATTGCAGCGGGTACTGACTGATGAAGAAAAGACGGCACTTCAAAAATTAGGTGGTCCAGATGCACTTCAAAAACGTCTAGAAGAACTTCTGAAGGAGCAAAAGGAATGGCACGGAGGTGGCAAGAAATGGGTTGGCGCTGGTGGCTCTTCACCATTTGGTCATAGCGGCTACCATCCAGAGGGCATTCGGATTGGGGGTGAAAGTGCCGGCAATCGTACCGCCATTAAAGTTTGGGAAGCAAGGGAATTTAAAGACTATGACAGCAATCTAGCTCTCGGCACTCGCAATATCAAAGTGGCTCTACGTCGCTTACGTCGCTTTGCTCGCGAAGGCTCAAACTTAGAGTTAGATTTAGATAAAACCATACATTCAACTGCTGCAAACGCCGGAATGCTAGATATTCAGATGCGTCCTGAACGACATAATCAAGTCAAAGTTCTATTGCTGATGGATGTGGGTGGATCAATGGACGACCATATTCAACGAATTGCAGAGCTGTTTACCGCAGCTAAAGCCGAATTTAAACATTTAGAGCACTACTACTTTCACAACTGCGTATATGAGAATTTATGGCAAAGTAATCGACGTCGCAGAGATCAGGTGACGCCTACTCAAGAAATCATGAATCAATATGGCTCTGACTATAAGCTGATTTTTGTGGGGGATGCCACGATGTCTCCCTATGAAATATTGAGCCCTAACGGATCAGTAGAGTTTAATAACAAGGAGTCTGGTGCCGCTTGGATCAATCGGCTATTAGGCCATTTTCCTCACTTTGCTTGGTTAAATCCAGAGCCAGAATCTGTGTGGCCATATAGGCAATCGATCGACATCATGAAAAATTTAATGAAAGATCGTATGTATCCAGTCACCTTAAATGGTTTGGAAAGTGCTATGAAACAACTTTCTAAGTAAGATCATTACAAGCCTCCCAGTATTTTTAATCTTTTATTTGAAAGCCAGCATGAGCAAAATTCTCGAGCGCATCAAAACTTTAGGCATTGATTTACCTCCACCCGGCCCACCAGCAGCAGCCTATGTGATGGCGGTGACCACAGGCAATACTGTCTTTTTATCCGGTCATATTGCCAAACGGGATGGTAAGCCTTGGGTTGGAAAGCTAGGGCAGGACATGGATACAGATACTGGTAAAGCAGCAGCACGGGCAATTGCAATCGATCTGATTGCCACATTGCAAGATCACTTAGGTTCATTGGACAAAATCAAACGTATTGTCAAAGTCATGGGTTTAGTGAACTCAACTGCACAATACACAGAACAACATTTAGTAATGAATGGCTGTTCTGAATTACTACTCGAGATTTTTGGGGACGCTGGAAAACATGCCCGTAGTGCCTTTGGTGTTGCTCAAATACCTTTAGGTGCTTGCGTTGAGATTGAGCTCATCGCAGAAATTTGAATCTATTTTAAAAAAGTTATTTAGTGAGTCCTAAAACTTGGAGGTCTAGTTCTGTATCAGCATCCAAGACATATGCTTGCTTGTCAGTATTCATGATCACGACCAGTTCAGGGTATTGATCCATATAAGGTCGGCATGCCATTCTTGGTATTGCTAGGATTGAGTCAATGACCTTCTTTGAAAACACAACTGGGTTGCCGCGATGGCCATTAACCATCGGTAATACGATTTCGTGATGGGTGTCACGATGCGTAAATTGCTCTAACAATGCTTCGATTTCCAAAGCGCCTATATCTGGTTGATCACATAAGGCGACGATAAGGGCGTCATAATCAGATTTGAGCGCTTCAAGCCCATGCCGAACTGAAGCTGCTTGACCAACTTCAGGGTGAGGATTGCGAATCATTCTTATAGGTAATTGGCTTGTATCTATTGATGCTAGCTCACTCTCAATCTCCTGAGCATGAAAACCAGTCACGATCACTATCTCAATAGGAGAAAGTGCCTGCATTGATAAACAAAAAGAATGTAGCAATGTTTGACCATCTTTTTTTAATAATGCCTTTGGAAAGCCCCCTAAGCGACTACCCTCACCTGCAGCGAGCAATAAAATTGCCAGCTGTGTTTTGGTCTTATTGGAAGATTTACCGATAGTTGTCATTAGAGAGATAATAAATAGGAAATTCGATTCCATCACAAAGATCCTAGCAAGCATGAATAGTACTGATTTAAGCGTTCTCAAAGCTGCCGTTCGTTGGCTTAAAGAAGGTCACCCTGTGGCAATTGCCACAGTAATCCAAACCTGGGGTTCTGCTCCACGTCCTATTGGCTCATGGCTTGCCATTAGGCAAGATGGACAAGTTGCAGGCTCAGTCTCTGGGGGCTGCGTCGAAGATGACCTGATCCGCCGTGTCCAAACTGAAATTTTGACCAGAAATACACCGGAACTAGTGGTCTATGGTGTAAACCAACAAGAAGTAGCGCGTTTTGGCCTGCCTTGCGGAGGAACCCTTCGCTTACTAGTAGAACCAAAACCTGAGCTAGCCATATTAGAGAAATTGCTCGAGTTGATCTCATCACATCAAATCACATTGCGGTCGGTAGATTTAAGTTCTGGTAAGTCGACATTGACTGCTGGAACTCGTCATGATGAATTTACTTGTACCGAGCAAGAAATGCGGACCAGCTATGGGCCTCGTTGGCGAATGGTCATCATCGGTGCGGGTCAGCTTTCTCTTTATACAGCTGACTTTGCGCTCGCCTCTGACTTTGAAGTCATCGTGATTGATCCCCGTGAGGAATATGCAGAAGGAATAGATCGTTCAGACATCGCCTTTTTTACAGGCATGCCAGATGATGTTCTGTTAGAGATTGGAGTCGATGCCCATACCGCGGTAGTAGCGCTGACACATGATCCCAAGTTAGATGATATGGCTCTAATGGAAGCATTAAAGTCATCCGCCTTTTACGTCGGCGCCTTAGGCAGTCGTAATAATACCCAAAAACGTAAAGAGCGACTACTAGAATTCGATTTAAGCCAAGATCAGGTCAATCGTCTACATGGACCGATTGGCATCTATATCGGCGCTCTCACTCCACCAGAAATTGCGGTTTCTATTTTGGCTGAAGTGATCGCCCTCAAATACGACGTGAGTATTCCAAAAAAACAGTAATGCTTAAGGCAGACTATTGAATCGCTTAGTTTGCTTTAAGCTTGCCATCTTTTAAGCGGGGTTCAACAAAGTGCCCCTTGCGTGCACGATTACCAGCAAATGACTTCAAGGTCTTTGCATCTAAATTAAGTTCAGTAGGCTTACCGCCTCGTCCAGTTCCATAGTAGGCAGCCCCCTCTGGACCAACCGCAATGGCAGAAGCCAAGGATTCTTTATGATCTATACCCATTAAGATTACGCCTTTGCCTCCGGTTGGCAAACGCTTTAGCTCATTTAATGGGAATACCAGTAATTTAGAGGCTGCAGACAAACATGCAACCTGCTTCATACCAATTTCAACTTTGGCGGCGCCTAAAGGAATATCTCCCTCAGATTTACTATCAATGCTGATAAAAGACTTACCAGCCTTATTACGTGTGCTCATATCAGCAACATTAGCCAAGAATCCATAGCCGGCTCTTGTAGAGATGAGAACAAGATCATCAGCCTGACCTGCGTAATAGGCAACCATTTGCGATCCTGGTGCTAAGTTCACAAAACTGGTTAAGGGTGATCCATCACCGCGCGCACCGGGTAATTCGCTTACGGCTACGGTGTAGACGCGACCATCACTACCAAACCCTTGAATCACATCCACTGTGCGAACTTCAAAGGTGGCGTAGAGACCATCACCGGCTTTAAAGCTAAATTGAGTGATGTCATGCTCATGGCCTTGACGAACTCGAACCCAGCCCTTTTGAGAAACGATCACCGTTACAGGCTCATCAATCACTTTCGTCTCAGCAACTGCACGTTTATCTTCCTGAATCAGGGTGCGACGATCATCACCAAAATCCTTCATATCGGCTTCAATTTCTTTGGTGATACATTTACGTAAAACCGTATCGCTTTGCAATAAGCCTTCTAGATCATTGCGTTCTGACTTCAGTTCTTTGAGCTCTTGCTCAATCTTAATTCCTTCTAAACGCGCTAACTGCCGCAAGCGAATATCTAAAATATCTTCAGCCTGACGATCAGTTAGTTTAAATTCTTTCATCAGATCCGCTTTAGGCTCATCGCTATTGCGAATGATCTTAATCACCTTATCAATATTGAGAAGGACGGTTAAGCGGCCCTCCAAAATATGCATCCGATCTTTTACTTTACCCAGGCGATATTGAGTACGTCGCGTTACTGTGCCAACCCTAAATTCGACCCATTCTGAAAGAATATCTTTGAGATTCTTTTGACGGGGACGCCCATCATTACCAATCATGACCAAATTCATTGGTGCATTGCATTCTAATGAGGTATGCGCTAACAGCAGGTTTACAAATTCATTAACATCAATATTCTTACTTTTGGGTTCGAATACCAAGCGCACAGCAGCATCCTTGCTAGATTCATCGCGCACTCCATCTAGGACATTCAAGATGGTAGATTTAAGATTATTCTGGTCAGGTGTCAGCGTCTTCTTTCCAACCTTTACCTTGGGATTAGTAATTTCTTCAATCTCTTGTAAAACCCGTTGAGATGAAGTTGCTGGCGGTAATTCATTGACTACGATTTGCCATTGACCGCGAGCCATCTCCTCTACTGACCAACGAGCGCGAACTTTGACACTGCCTCGTCCCGTTTCATAAATTTGAGCAATTTCAGCTACAGAAGAAATGATTTGCGCACCGCCTGGATAATCAGGTCCTGGCATGATTTCTAAAAGTTGTGCCACAGTCATTTTAGGCGACTTCATTAAGGCAATAGCAGCTGCCGCTACCTCCCGTAGATTATGCGAAGGTATCTCGGTAGCCATACCAACCGCAATACCAGATGCGCCATTCAGCAAAACAAAAGGTAGGCGCGCCGGTAATAACTTAGGCTCTTGAAATGATCCATCATAATTAGGCGCAAAATCAACAGTGCCTTGATCAATTTCATTCATTAGCAAGCTGGCAATCTTAGTAAGACGTGCCTCCGTATAGCGCATTGCAGCTGCACCATCTCCATCTCGAGAACCAAAGTTACCTTGACCATCAATCAGGGGATAACGTAATGAAAAACTCTGCGCCAGTCGCACTAAAGCGTCATAGGCAGATTGATCTCCATGTGGGTGAAATTTACCAAGCACATCACCAACAACTCGGGCACTCTTGACGGGTTTGGCCTCTGCCCGCAAACCCATTTCACTCATCGAGAACAGAATTCGGCGCTGCACCGGCTTCTGGCCATCGGCAACATCAGGCAAAGCGCGCCCCTTGACAACGCTAATGGCGTAATCTAAATAAGCACGCTCAGCGTAGACCGCCAATGTCAAACTGTCTTTACTATCTTCATTTAATTCAATGGTGTTGGGATCATGTGGACCACGAGGAGTTTTAGATCCACCACTAGCAGCGGCTTTTTTCACTTGATCTTTTGATGCCACGGAAATATCCACATCCACTGAATCAGAGAACAAGTCTGCTTGAGGATTGCCACTTCTTTTTGTAGGGGTCTTTTTCGTTGCCATTAGATATCTGCCTCTACTTCGTTACCGCGCTCTTCAAGCCAATCGCGACGCGCTCCAGATTCCGATTTACCCATCAGCATATCCATTGTTTTAAATGTCTCATCTTCGGTCCATAAACCTAAAGTCACTGGCAGCAAACGACGAGTATCAGGATTAAGAGTGGTATCCCATAATTGTTCGGCGCTCATTTCTCCTAAGCCCTTAAAGCGTGAGATTTGCCAACCTGATTCTTTAACACCCTCTTTACGCAGCTTATCTTCGATCGCCTGCAGCTCACTAGCATCTAATGCATAAATTTTCTGCGCAGGTTTTTTTCCACGCGCGGGTGCGTCTACCCTAAAGAGGGGCGGACGAGAAATATGAATATGACCTAATTCAATCAACCTAGGAAAATGCTTATAAAAAAGAGTTAGTAGTAAGACTTGAATATGTGATCCATCCACGTCCGCATCTGACAGAATGCAAACTTTTCCATAACGCAAATTGGATAAATCGGGATTGTCATTGGCACCATGCGGATCAACGCCAATTGCTACGGCAATATCATGTACTTCATTATTTGCAAATAAACGGTCGCGCTCAGCTTCCCAAGTATTTAATACTTTGCCACGCAAAGGCAAAATAGCCTGATATTCCTTATTACGTCCCATCTTGGCAGAACCACCTGCAGAATCTCCCTCTACCAAGAAGATCTCGTTTAATGCGATGTCTTGACTTTCGCAATCGGTTAACTTACCAGGCAGTACGGCTACGCCAGATGACTTTTTCTTTTCTACTTTTTGTCCTGCACGAGTGCGAGCCTGCGCTTGCTTGATCACTAAATCGGCTAGCTTACGACCATAATCAACGTGTTGATTGAGCCAAAGCTCTAAAGCAGATTTGACGTAAGCAGAAACTAAACGCACCGCATCGCGAGAATTTAAACGCTCCTTAATCTGTCCTTGAAACTGTGGGTCCAGCACTTTGGCAGACAAAATAAACGAAGCGCGAGCAAAGACATCTTCAGGCATTAACTTAACGCCCTTAGGTTGGAGCGCATGCATTTCAATAAAGCCTTTGACAGCATTAAATAAACCTTCACGCAATCCACTCTCATGGGTACCACCTGCAGGAGTCGGTATG
>JABMMT010000032.1 GCA_013205155.1 Betaproteobacteria bacterium
GGTTTTCATAGTGCTTTCCCATTGATCAGCGTGTTTCAAATTGCTCCATCTAGGACGCATGGTGGCAATGTAGTCGAGAGCAAATTCTTGAAACTCCAGCCTATCTTTGAGAGCTTCAATATCGGCTTTAGATGCTTTTTTCTGGCTGATGGGGTTGATACCGCTATTTATCTCATTTCGGGCTTTTACAGCTCTTTGGCGGGCTTGTTTAAGGCTAATCTCTGGGTATGCGCCTAAGCTCATGTTCTGTCGCTTTCCATCAATGGTGTATCTAAAGATCCAGTACCGCTGTTTGCTAGGCTTTATCCATAGATGTAGCCCTTTGATCTGGCCATCTGTATATCTACCAGCTTGGTTAAGCTGCCTTACTACGATGTCGGTTAATAGCATTTCAAGTCCTTTCGTTACTCCAGTTGTTACTCCACCAGATGCTTAATAAGCCATGGATGGTCTAGATAAGAAAAGTAATGTCTTGAAAGCTAAAATGACAGGTATGAAATATTTCATACCCCTAAAAACCTTGATATTATTTGATTTGTAGGCGATAAGAGTTATTAAGAGCTTTCATAGCTTGTCAAAACACTACAAGCTAGAGCTTGCCCACCTCTTCCGCCAAAATTCTATATAAATCAGTAAGTTATAAGTAATTTATATATAAAACTATCCAAAGAACTATCCAAGGCTAAAGTGGTTGCTTTACTCTTCAAGCCTTTCTCTGGTGAGCGGTGCGTTTTGTAGCTTATCGCTTGACGCAACGATAGCCGATCCGCTATGACGCTCTTCATTCACTGATGCGGCTTCAAAGTCTCTGGCACGCTGCAATACCAGTTCCTTGGCTTCGGCTAGCTTGAATGCTGGAATAACGGTGCCATCCTTTATAAGACGCTCTAACTGGAATTGCTTAAAGGTCTGGGTTTCACCTTACCAGCGTAATGCACATCACCTAGACCTTTTTTAATCATCTCGCTAACGTAACAAAGTAGGGGTGGGGCTTTGAGAAACTGTATTTTATTGACGCATTCAAAGATGGTTTGTTGCATTGCCCACGAATCAATATAGGAAATCATAGGAAAAACTGAAAATGCTCATTTAGACTAAATTGTGTCAATTTCTACTTTAATATCAGGAGACTTTTATGCTAAAGATTGTTATCGCTAATTTAATCAACAAAAATAAGAGGTATGCTGCTGCTACTAAGATTCAAGGTAATACAACTGCATTTTCTTTTGATGGTCAGTATTGGTTTACATAGGCCCTACCTCTTAGCATCAAATCTAAACCACTCTACGGAGTGGTTTTTAATTTACTAGCCGTAAAAATGTTAGATATAAATGAATTACTACTCGCTTGCTAAAGAACACCGCAATACTGGATGGTACTTACATCCGCTCACTGGCAATCTGCATCAAGTAAGTTCCGAGAATCTAAGTCAGTTTCAATCGGACGCCTTGCCAGAAAAGGTGCTCGATGCGCTGCAGTATTGTCACTCACCTTACAGCTTGCAAGCGCCTAATTTCGAGCAAACTTATTCCCTTGATAGAATGAAAGCAGATACTTTGGGTAAATTGTACGAGCGAATTCTTTTTTTAAGAAAGATGAACTATTGGCTAGTGAATCAATATGCTAGTAGCTTTTCACCACTATTTGAGAACTCATTACAGGCCTTTCAGGCCCTTGCAGAGCAAAATCGCTCTGCCTTAACTGATCGGCAGGGCTGCCTAAATCGCACCTTGGCGGCTGCAAAGAGCTCGATTGAATTTAAAAAGTCAGGGGTTCTATTTATTGGGGCTGACCTACCTGTAACCAATCTGCATGCTTGGATTATTGAAAAAGACTATCAGCCTGATCCTTGGGATCGGGACTGGATTAATTATCTACCCATTGCTGCATACGCTTATTAAGGGCGGTAATTAAGTGATTATTGATAATCCAAAGAGTACGACTGCCTATTTTTCTTTAAAAGAAAATGCTTTTGTTGATCAAACCCAAAAGGTTTCTAAAAGTCTATTTACAAACCAATCTTTTGATGCGCATTTGCAAAATGAAACGGTAGCACCCATTCACCTTAATGAGTATCAGCCAGTTTTACCCGATATTTATCCTATCCCTGCAAGAACAAAGTGGGCATTTGAGAATGGATCTTTTAGAAAGTTAAAAAAGAACATCAAACTCTCAGAGGGGCTAACCTTTGAATCATGCTTAAAAAATACTAATCGCTTACTAAAAGCTACTAAAGGCAAAATTGCCATTGAAATTAGTGGTGGCTTAGATTCTTCAATCATGATTGGGATGCTTGAAAAGCTAGGCTATGAGCCTTTTTTGATTGGCACTGTTAGTGAGCTCTATAAATTTCGTACCGAAAAGCACATTCAAGAAACAATTGCTAAAAAATTTAAGAATGTGATTCTCAGTGAATCTTTTTCAATGCAATTTACCAACTTACTAGAAACGCCAGCCCATTTCTTGCCTAGCTACATGTCCTTACATCATAGTATTGGCGCTAATACGATCAAGATGCTTAAAGAGCATGATGTGAAGTATGTTTTTCAGGGCATCGCTTTTGATAGCACGCTTGTTGATGCAATAGATAACAACCCTAATGAAATACGCTGGCCTACTTTGCAAGATAACTGGTTTCATGATTATATATTTGCTCCGCAAGGTTCAGCCTATATCGATATCGCTGCACTAACGCCAATTAAGCAGATGCTTTTATCGCTTCGAAATGGCCAAGCTCAGGATACACAAAAATGGTGGGCGAGAGAGTTTTTCGCTAGTGTTATTCCACCAGAGCTGAGTAACTACGCTTACAAAGCGAACTTTGGCCCATTATGGTGGGATGGCCTTCAAGCTAGTTCTGAGCAAATCATCCATATTGTAGATACTGCTTGGCAGATTACTGCGCTACCTGTTTTTGAGAACTTTAAGATGCAATCGCTATTTGATGGCATGAATAATGGTTCAGGTCGTTTAGGGTTTGCCTTACTTGGATATGCCAATTGGGTTCATTCACTGCATAAAGCGGATAGATTAATGGACTAATGCAAGATTAAAATTGGTTAAGTAGGGAATAGGTACGGATTAATGGGGCTCTGCTTGACCCACCATACCTCTTTCTTCTTTAGTTTCTTGCAATGCATACTTATTTTCATAGGAAAATATAGAAAACTTAAAATTGCCTATCTAAATTATAGGCGTGGAATTTACCACATTAACCTTAGGAGAACGATATGATAAAGATTATGATTGCTAGTTTGTTTACTAAAAATAAGAAATATGCTGCTGCTTCAAAGATTGAAGGAGGTGTTGGCTACGTTCAAGATGGCATGTTATTGTATATAAAAGCCTAAATTTGTATATGAACTTTAGGAGAGCCATTTTATATAGATACTGATTGCTATCTTGTTTGGAAAAGGCAGGAAGTATGCTGGTAGTAAAGCTTCTTATGAATACGATTGCATGTTTCAATACTTTTAATTCTTTTTCCTAAGTGGCAAACAAAGCCTCCCAAATGAACTGATCCCCTTGGTTGGACATCAAGTCCAACCAAGGATCGGATCATTAGAACTTTCCGCACGGCTGGTACAGTAAGGAGTGCCGTCAGAGGCCTGTTGGAATAACCGCTAGGATCACATTTCTGGAGATAGTAGCCATACGGCTAGGGATGATTTCAAAAAAACGGTAATACCCTACACTTTTGTTTTTTAAACTTCACAACTTCACAACTTCTGTAGTATAGTATTGGTACTGGGAGAAGAA
>JABMMT010000305.1 GCA_013205155.1 Betaproteobacteria bacterium
ACTGGAAAGCCTCTGCGCTCTGCTGCTCTAGTATCAGCAGCAAAATCTTCAGCAATCTGTTTAGCTTGCTTTAAATCAGTGGTGCCCGTGCTTTTACGTAGCCACTTATTTAGAGACTGAACTTTGTAATGTATTTGCCAACTGGCAGTACCCGCTCTACTAACTAAGAACAGTTCTTTTTCGCGCAACACAACGGTTGTTTGGGCTTTTTTAGACATTAGTTTTAACAGCAATTTAACTAGTCTTTATTGTACAGCCTACCAATCAAACTGTGCAATGACTGTGCAATGGACTTTTGCACCCCAGCGGTTGAACTAAGTCATTGTTTTATATAGGATTTTTGGCCTGCCCAGCACGATTCGAACGTGCGACCTACGCCTTAGAAGCTTTAAAAATGAGCTAGAACAACAACATAAACAATGCTTTTAAGGTGTTTAGGTTTGGTGCTCAGTAGGCACCGAGATCTGTGGTTCGGAGTGGACTAGTTTGGATATTGCTTGGTATTGGCAGGCGACTGGCTGGTCGGATGTCAAATTTGTCGGTTTACCCGACAAATTATGATCAGAGGTCAGGGGCTGCTAAAGACCCCAAGCGGAAGAACAGATAAGCCCTCCTATAGCCGGCATTAGCTCCCCCACCATTCGAAGTAAGTTTTACTAATTATGAATTTATACGATCATTCAGTTCATTTAAATTTGTTGGACTATCTGCTCCAAAGGGAACAAGATCACTCCATTGTGACTAATAAAGATGGAGTTCAAGATGAAAATTCAAAATAGATTGACTGGCATAGCGGAAGGCTGACACTTCCTCAACCATCAATACGAAAGGTGCTCAGTAGCCGTTTTGACACCTGAGTCCAGAAAAGGAGGCCAGTAATGAGCATTTTGATCACCTTCTTGGCCGATGAATAGACCACCCAGATTTATACATACGAACAATTGCTTTATGAGTTAGTCTGAATTAGTCAGGCTACAAGCCAAAAATGATTTACCTACTAGGAGATCTACATGACATCATCAGGAATGTGCCCCGTTGCTCACGGAGCTAATACCAAATCTAGCAGTACCCCTATGGCATGGTGGCCCAAATCACTAAATCTCGACATTCTTCATCAGCAAGATACCAAGACAAACCCACTGGGATCATCTTTTAATTACCGCGATGAGTTGAAAAAACTTGATGTCAGCGCACTCAAGTTAGATATGAAAGAACTGCTACTCAACAGCCAAGATTGGTGGCCAGCAGACTGGGGCAACTACGGTGGCCTAATGATTCGTTTAGCTTGGCACTCAGCCGGTAGCTATCGCATTGCTGATGGTCGCGGGGGAGCTGGTACTGGCAACCAACGTTTTGCGCCATTAAATTCTTGGCCAGATAATACTAATCTGGATAAAGCACGCCGACTCCTATGGCCGATTAAAAAGAAATATGGCAATACAGTAAGTTGGGCCGATCTGATGATCTTGGCTGGCACTATTGCGTATGAGTCTATGGGTCTTAAAATATTTGGCTTCTCATTTGGTCGCGAGGATATTTGGCATCCAGAAAAGGATATCTATTGGGGCTCTGAAAAAGAATGGCTGCAAAAGAGTGGCGGCGAAGGCAGCCGTTACTCTGGTGAGCGAGATTTAGCTAATCCTCTAGCAGCTGTGATGATGGGCTTGATCTATGTAAACCCAGAAGGTGTGGACGGCACTCCAGATCCACTTAAAACTGCTCGCGATATTCGGGTGACTTTTGCCCGCATGGCTATGAATGATGAAGAAACTGTAGCGCTGACTGCCGGCGGACATACTGTCGGTAAGGCGCATGGTAATGGTAGCGCGGCTAATCTAGGGCCAGCTCCTGAGGAAGCCCCAATTGAAGAGCAAGGTCTCGGCTGGGTAAATCATCAGACTCGTGGCATTGGCAGGGATACTGTCACCAGTGGAATTGAAGGCGCCTGGACAACCCATCCAACTCAGTGGGATAACGGTTACTTTCATTTATTACTCAATTACGACTGGAAACTCACTAAAAGCCCAGCAGGTGCTTGGCAGTATGAGCCTATCAACATCAAAGAAGAGGATAAGCCGGTGGATGTTAAGGATGCATCGATTCGTTGTATGCCAATGATGACCGATGCGGACATGGCTATGAAAATGGATCCAGAATATCGCAAGATCTCTGAGAAATTTTCCAAAGATCAAGCCTATTTCTCCGAAACTTTTGCCAAGGCTTGGTTTAAATTAACCCATCGCGATATGGGGCTGAAGATAAATTACTTTGGACCAGATGTTCCCAAGGAGGATTTAATCTGGCAAGACCCTGTCCCGACAGGTCCAACAGGCTACGATATAGAAGTCGTTAAGATGAAGATTCAATCTAGTGGGCTGTCCATTAGCGATCTAGTCAGCACTGCTTGGGATAGCGCTCGCACTTATCGTGGCTCAGATAAACGTGGCGGAGCTAATGGTGCACGCATTCGTTTAGCCCCTCAGAAGGATTGGCTAGGAAACGAGCCAGAACGTTTGGCAAGAGTACTGTCGGTCTACGAGAGTATTGCCAAAGCATGTGGTGTCAGTATTGCCGATACCATCGTACTTGGTGGCAATATCGGGATCGAACAAGCAGCTAAAGCTGGAGGGTTTAAGCTTCAGGTTCCATTTACCCCGGGTCGTGGAGATGCTAGCCAAGTGATGACGGATGTGGAGTCATTTGCAGTACTTGAGCCATTGGCAGACGGCTATCGTAATTGGTTAAAGGAAAACTATGTAGTAGAGCCAGAGGAATTATTGCTAGACCGTACTCAATTGATGGGGCTAACAGCGCAAGAAATGACTGTGCTTCTCGGTGGGCTACGTATGCTTGGTACGAACTATGGTGACAATAAGCAAGGGGTATTTACAGAACGTGAGGGCGTACTCAGTAATGACTTTTTTATTAACCTCACTGATATGAATTACCAGTGGAAACCTACCGGCCGAAATAGCTACGATATTGTTGAGCGCAATACAGGCAATACTAAATGGACTGCTTCTCGAGTAGATTTAGTATTTGGCTCTAACTCTATCCTGCGAGCTTATGCAGAGGTATATGCACAAGACGATAATAAAGAGAAGTTTGTGGAAGATTTTGTTGCGGCATGGGCTAAAGTAATGAGCGCAGATATGTTCATATAAATAAACCGTGGCTTACTTACAAGAGGTAGCAATTGCTACCTCTTTTTTATTGAGCCTAAATGAGCGACCATTTAATCGACACATGACCAATGCAGGGATGACAAATACCCAATAGATAAAGCGTGCTTTTAAAGGAAACTTCTGGATGGGGATATCCGAGACTAATAGCGTCTAACCCTGCTAAGCCATAAAAGAAAATAGCCCAACAAGTGGGCTATCGTGTTTCTTGGTGGCCCAAGAGGACTTGAACCAAGACTATTATTTTTGTCGGGTCAAACCGACACTAAATCGCCAGGGTCAAAATTCCGTCTGAGTTGCTCATAGTTGGCCAGGATCCGCCACGCTAGACCAGGCTGGTCAATACACTTAGCTTGCTCCCACATGATTAGACCAATATCGATCCAATAGATCAGCCTATGCAGCTATGAACCGATATGAAATTTGGCCTGCCCAGCACGATTCGAACGTGCGACCTACGCCTTAGAAGAATTCGTGGCTACTGAAATGTCTAATAAATTTAATGGCTTACAGCGTTAAAATGGCGCTGTGTAATAAACTGTGTAATGCGGTTATGTCGGGTTCACCGACATTTATAAGCGTCCGTAGTTTGGACGCTTATAGCTCTCAACACCCGATCACGGTGAAAAACGATAGGGTGTGATGGTAATTTTCGTCATGCATTGAAGTACTCAAAGAGTGCCTTTGCACTCGTCACCGGTGCGTCTCAGATTCGGTTTCGGCAGACGTAGGCATTGGGCTGGTTGCCGACCGGGTGCCGACCCTATCCAATCAGTTTTTGAAAAATCATGACGAGCAGCTCACATATGACAATCCAGCGACCTCAAAGAACTCAGACGGCTTGGGCGTATAGTATTTCTCCTCCACCTCCTTCGAC
>JABMMT010000306.1 GCA_013205155.1 Betaproteobacteria bacterium
CTGCTAAGCAAGCCATGCGTTTTCCGAAAACCTTAAGCGAAGATCAAGTGACTACTTTGCTCAATGCGCCTGATATTGAAACCCCATTGGGTTTGCGTGATCGCACCATGTTGGAACTCATGTATGCCAGTGGCTTACGTGTCTCCGAAATCGTCTCACTTAAAACGGTTGCTCTTGGTATGAATGAAGGCATAGTGAGGGTGGTCAATGGTAAGGGTGGCAAAGAGCGTTTAGTACCCTTTGGGGGAGAAGCGGGACAATGGCTGCGCCGCTATCTTGCTGAGGCCAGGGCGATCTTGTTAGAAGGTAAAAGCTCCGATGCGGTATTTATTGGACGTCATACGGGCACGGGTTTAACACGTCAGGCTTTTTGGGCTTTGATTAAGCGTTATGCCACGATTGCGAATATCCCAGTAGCGCTCTCGCCACATACCTTACGTCATGCCTTTGCTACCCATTTGTTAAATCATGGGGCGGATTTAAGGGTGGTACAGCTGCTTTTAGGCCATGCGGATATCTCCACCACTCAAATCTATACGCACGTCGCTAGAGAGCGCCTGAAGTCCATTCATCAACAGCACCATCCCCGTGGCACCTAATGCGGCACCCAATGCGGCACCCAATGCGGTATTAATGTTTAAGATAGCACTATGGATTCCAATTTAGCCCTCCTGCTAATTCCAATTGCTTATTTGATTGGCTCTATTTCCTTTGCGGTGGTGGTGAGCAAATGTATGCGTTTACCCGACCCCCATACTTATGGATCAGGTAATCCCGGTGCTACCAATGTATTGCGTACCGGAAATAAATTGGCTGCCGTTTTGACTTTGATTGGCGATGCATTAAAAGGCTATATCGCAGTCATGCTCGCTCGAGTCTTATTGGGGGATGAGTCTCTGACTTCTACTATGGGTTCTTGGGTTTTATCTGGCGTTGTGATCGCGGTCTTCTTGGGGCATTTGTTTCCAATATTTCATGGCTTTAAAGGCGGCAAAGGCGTTGCGACTGCCTGCGGTATTTTGTTTGGGATTAATTTGATTCTGGGTGTTGCTACCTTAAGCACTTGGATTATTGTGGCGATGTTTATGCGCTACTCTTCATTAGCAGCACTAGCAGCTGCTGTATTTGGTCCTATTTACTTCGTGTTCTTATTTGGTTTTCAACCTATCGGCGTGGGACTACTTGCAGTATGTTTATTGTTGATCTGGCGTCATCGTAGCAATATTCAAAACCTGATGAATGGCACTGAGTCACGAATTGGCTCTAAGAAAAAAACTTTAGTAAGCGGAGATAAAGGGACATCATGACCATTGCTTATTTCTGTGTACTCATCATGGGCATACTTCCCTATGTGGCTACTGGTATTGCAAAAAAAGGATGGGACGGCTATGACAACGGCTTACCGCGTCAATGGTTGGCAAAGCAAACTGGATTTCGGGCGCGTGCCAATGCATCACAAGCCAATCTCTTCGAATCCTTGCCCCTCTTTTTTGCCGCAGTCATTATTGCCTCGATCTCAAATGCCCCTCAGGCCCACATTGATATCTTGGCAGTAGGCTTTGTACTTGCCCGTATTGCATACTTAATCTGTTATGTGGCTAATTGGTCTACGACTAGATCGATCGTGTGGTTGATCGGCATTATCTGCGTCGTAAGCCTCTTTTTTCAGATTTAAATTTCAGTCTTTTTAAAAATATTACTCGAGACATTCACAATCCATGCCTATCAAAAAAGTTGCCAGTAAAAAAAGTACTACTGTAAAAACGACTACAAAAAAAGTAGTTTCTCAAAAATCGACTAAAGATGATGTAGGCCTTCCTTTATCAACGGTGATTCGTCGTCGCATTAAGGCGCAAAATGCGCGCTTTCATGCAAATGACAATATTTCTGCATTTATTAAGCCCGGTGAATTAGAGGTCTTGGTAGAGGAAGTTGCACAAAAGATGCAGGCAGTGTTAGAGAGCCTGGTAATCGATACTGAAAGTGATCACAATACAAAAGGCACTAGTCGCCGCGTTGCCAAGATGTATGTGCAAGAGGTATTTAATGGGCGCTATGTTGAGCAACAAGTCTTAACTAAGTTTCCTAATATCAGCCGTTTAAATGAACTGATGATCATTGGGCCGATTAC
>JABMMT010000307.1 GCA_013205155.1 Betaproteobacteria bacterium
GTGAAAGATCAACTCTTTGAAATAGGTGCAGAGCCCTTTGTTTTACCTACAGATGAGTTTGTGAAATTTCTTGATGGGGATATCAAAAGGTGGGCCAAGTTAGTCAAAGATGCTGGCATCAAGGTCGATTAATATTATTGAGTCAATACAATCCAGGAGAAGAAGATGAGCTTTAAACCCATTATTCCTAAAGGTTCAGCACCCCCTTTAGCGCCATATTCACCGGGGGCCAAAGCTGGAAACGTTTTGTATGTTTCCGGTATGTTGTCCTTAGATTCACAAGGCAATATTGTTGGTATTGGTGATGTAAAAGCTCAAACACGTAACATCCTTGAAAGTATTAAATCAGTTGTCACAGAGGCAGGTGGTTCGATGTCTGACATTGCTTTTAATCAGATCTTTTTAAAGTCTTTAGATGATTACGCAGCGGTAAACGAGGTTTATAAGGAATATTTCCCTCAGCCTTCACCCGCTCGTTATTGCATTCAAGCTCAATTAGTCAAACCTGAGTTTTTGGTAGAGATTGCTTCGACAGCGCATATCGGAAATTAATTACCGATGCCAATTATTGATGCCAATAGTATTGCTCAGGAATATGAATGGCATGGCCTAGAGAACTCCAGTGAAATACCGATTGTGCTGGTCGCTGGAATGGGGGGCTCTCGCTCATATTGGAAGCCTCAAATTGGCGATTTTGCTAAAGAACATCAAGTACTAGCTTACGACCAAAGAGGCACTGGTGGAAGCTCTGCGCTGAAGGTGGAATCGATTGAGCAACTAGCAGCAGATTTTATTGGCCTCCTTGATGCATTGAAGATTGAAAAAGTTCATTTTGTTGGGCACTCTACGGGTGGTGCAATTGGTCAAGTCATCGCGATTCATTACCCAGAAAGATTGGCCAGTCTAGTGCTTTATGCCAGCGTTCATAAAGCAGATCATTACCGTCACCGGGTTTGGGGTCTGCGAAAACAAATTTTAGAAGTCATGGGCCCCGAGGTCTATGCAAAAACAACTTCTTTACTTTTTTATCCGCCAGAATTTACGAATGCACATCATGATGAATTATTGGCAATTGAAGCAAGAACGGCTCAATTTGAATTAAGTTCACCAGAAATTATGGGAAGCCGGATTGAATCTATCTTGAAATTTGATGTGAGCACTGATCTTAGAAAAATCAAGACGCCTACATTGGTCATTTGCGCAAAAGATGATCTTTTAACCCCTGCGTACTTTTCTAAGGAGATGGCGACACTGATACCCAATGCGCAATTAATCCTTTTCGAAAAGGGTGGGCATGCTTATTCCAGAAGCAATCCCGAGCAGTTTAATAAACTCGTTTTAGACTTTATTCATAGTCAATCCCATTGAATGCTGGCTTAAGGCATTTAGCGGCCCTAAAAACAGTGTTTTTGAGCAGTTTGACCCCCTTGAATTCCCCTACTTAGACCGCATATATTGTGCAGGTAACAAAATTTCCTAAAGTAGGGATAATGCTTCTATTCGCCTATCCGTAGGCAACTTAGCCATCAAGGAGTTTCTATGAAAATGCGTAAAGTAACGAATCTTTTCCTCAGTATATTTGTGGCAATGACTTTGTTGATGAGTAATGCTGTCTTTGCAGAAGCCACTTTGCCTGAGATATATCAGGTAGTGCAGTCAGGGCAACTGACTAAAGCCGATACTATGATTAAAGAGGTTTTACAAAACCATCCTAATAGTGCTAAAGCACATTACGTTGCTGCAGAGATCAATGCCAAGCAAGGTAAATTGGATGCGGCACGTAGCCACCTTCTAAAAGCGGAAAGTTTGGCGCCAGGATTACCATTTGCACAGGCAGGCTCAGTGCAAAAATTGCAAACACAATTAGCAAGTTCAGCAGCTATTCCTAGCGTCGGCGCGACTTCTATTTTCAGTAGCCCTTTGTTTTGGGGTTTGATTGCCATTTTGGTAGTTGGCACCATCATTGTTTTAAAGCGTCGTAAGCGCGATGCGGCTCAGATGTATAACTCCCCAGCTGCTGGTAACCCTGGCACTCCTGGCGGACCTGCTCCTTATCCAGGTGCCCCCGGTGGCCCTGGTGCTCCCGGCGGTCCTGGATATCCTGGTGCACCTGCTGCTGGTAGTGGCTTGATGGGTAGCTTAGCAACGGGCGCTGCTTTAGGCGCAGGTATGTATGCTGGTCAAGCTTTAGCTGGTCACTTAATGGGTGGTCGCGATAATAACTTTGGCAACTCTAATACTGCTAACCCTAACCTGACTCAGGTAGGCGGTTCTCCACCGAGCGATCAGAACTTTGGTGTGCGTGATGCAGGCTCATGGGATGATAGTGGCGCTAGTGGTTGGGACGATAGTGGTGGTGGTGATTTTATGAATGATGTCTAAAACATCCTCTTTATCGCTCAGTAAACTGCAGTAAACAGTAGTATTGAATAAAAAAACCACCGAAGTAACTCGGTGGTTTTTTACTTCTGAAGAACAAATCCTAGATGATTTACTTAATCATTCCAGCATTCTTCGCATCTTCCATTGCTTGTACAGTTTTCTCTTTCATAAATGCTGGCATTTTTGCCAAAGGCACATCTACGATGACAAAGCCTGAATCCTCTAGTTTCTTTTTAGTTTCTGGGTCTGCGTTCAGTTGTGCAAAGTAGTCAGATAACTTTTGTTGAATTATGAGAGGTGTCGCCTTGGCAACGGCTACGCCACGATAGGCCCCGTCTACCCAGTTCAAGCCTAACTCTTTAAAGGTGGGCACATCGGGTAGTGCAGGGTTCCGTTTCTCAGTAGCAATAGCTAGTGTGCGCACTTTCCCTTTTTGCTGAATAGCCAGCGGTAAATAACCCATAGCGCCATCTACGTGCATTCCAATTAAGGCAGTAATTAAATCACCCGTACCTTTGAATGGTACGTAATTGATTTTGACGCCAGCCAATTTATTGAGTCGCTCTACTGCCATATGGTTTGCTGAGAACTGTGCTGAACCTGCTAAAGAGAGCTTGCCAGGATCTTTTTTAGCTGCTGCAATAAATTCCTGATAGGTCTTATAGGGGCTATCAGCAGAGACCATCAAGGCATCTGGAGTGAAGTGGTAGTAGTAGATCGCATTAATATCTTCAGTCTTATATTGAATGCCCTCTTGTAAGGGCTGCAAGATAGTGTGTGGAATATTGACACCCACTACAGTAGTTCCGTCGGCAGGGTAGGTATTGAGAGCACTCCAGACCAGTGCGCCACCAGCGCCAGCCCTATTCATCACTACCATCGGCTGCTTAAATTTTTTGGCAGAGATATCAGATTGATAGCGTGCCACTAAATCAGACTCTCCTGCTGGAGGAAAGGGGATGATGTACTGAATGGTTTTATCTGGAAACAGTTGCGCGCTCGCTCCTGATAAGAGACCGAATGTGAACAAGACAATACTAATTAATCGTAATACGTTCATTTTGATACCTCCTTGATAACTGCATTAGTAACATCGCTCATCATGGCAGTGCCACCGAGATCGCGAGTATGTAAATTTGGATTGGCCGTCACTTTTTCGATGGCATCCATGAGCTTGGCTCCTAAGAGTGGCTCCCCTAAAAAATCGAGCATCATGACCGCTGACCAGAAGGTCCCAATCGGATTAGCAAGTCCCTTACCCATAATGTCAAAAGCAGATCCGTGGATGGGCTCAAACATGGATGGATAGCGCCGTTCAGGATCGATATTGCCAGTAGGTGCAATGCCTAAACTACCGGCTAAGGCAGCTGCTAGATCACTGAGTACGTCCGCATGTAAATTAGTGGCGACAATCGTATCTAGAGACTGCGGACGATTAACCATGCGGGCTGTTGCAGCATCAACTAATTCTTTATCCCAAGTGACATCCGGAAATTCTTGTGCAATTTGCACTGCAATTTCATCCCACATCACCATGGCATGGCGCTGTGCATTTGATTTGGTAATCACGGTCAGATGTTTACGAGGGCGTGATTGCGCTAGTTTAAAAGCGTAGCGTTGTATACGTTCAACACCAACACGCGTCATCACGCTCATATCAGATGCCACCTCAATTGGATGACCTTGATGGGCTCTACCGCCTAAGCCAGAGTATTCGCCTTCAGAGTTCTCGCGCACGATCACCCAATCTAGTTGATCGGGTTTGCAGTTGCGTAACGGGGATTCAATACCAGGCAGGATACGGGTAGGGCGGACATTAGCATACTGGTCAAAGCCTTGACATATTTTGAGGCGCAAGCCCCATAAGGTGATGTGGTCTGGAATCTTGGGATCACCAGCTGAGCCAAACAAGATCGCATCTTTAGAGCGCAAAGGCTCAAGACCATTTTCGGGCATCATGATGCCGTGTTTGCGGTAGTAATCACCACCCCAATCAAAGTGCTCGAATTCAAAAGCAACTTCAGGATGTTTTTTGCTTAAGGCGTTTAAGACCTTTTCACATTCAGGAATCACCTCTTTACCAATTCCGTCACCCGGAATAGAGGCTATTTTGTACATCTTCATCTGTCTCCTACTGTTCTTTTGATAGAGGTATTGCTCTACCTATTATGGGAGGGCTAGCCGATCAAGGAACTTGGGGTTTGTAGCTAGAAAACCCAAATGAGCACATCAAAAACAACAAATATCACTTCATTTTGATGGTTTTTACATATACTGTATAAATATACAGTATATTAATCACTATGACATCAGTTATGCATCCTACAAAAGTCACCTTAAGCCAAGCGCCACAAGCCTTGGCAGCCCATTTTGCCGCCTATGAGACAAGGCTATTAAGCCATCGGATTTCTGCTGGATTTCCAAGTCCAGCGGCCGATTACGCCGAAGAGGGTCTAGATCTTAATCATTACCTCGTACAGAACAAGCCGGCCACCTTTATGTTCACCGTGAAGGGCGACTCGATGATGGGTGCCGGAATTTGCGATGGCGATAAGGTAGTAGTGGACAAAGCCCTTAAGCCAAAACATAAAGATATTGTGGTGGCCGTGGTTGATGGGGAGTACACCATTAAGCGCCTTTATCAATTACGTGGCCGTATCGAGCTTCAACCTGAAAACCCAAATTATCAGCCCATTACCTTTAATGAAGGCAATGAGTTACAAATTTGGGGCGTCGTCGTTGGAGTGGTTCGCAAGTACAGCCATTCCAGTGCTAGAGGCGGTAAGTAAGATGAGTGATCATTTGACCAATCCACTATTTGCGCTCGTTGATGTCAACAACTTCTATGTTTCTTGCGAGCGGGTGTTCGCCCCTAAGTTAGAAGCAGTGCCGATGGTGGTGCTTTCTAATAATGATGGTTGTGCGGTAGCGCGCAGCGCCGAAGTAAAAGCACTGGGCGTGAAGATGGGGACACCTTGGTTTCAGATGCAAGACCTGGCCAAGAAACATGGCATTCAGGCTTACTCATCTAATTACACCTTGTATGGTGATATGAGTAATCGCCTAGTGCACGTACTAAGAAAAATTACACCGAATCAAGAGGTGTACAGCATCGATGAGAGCTTTCTACAAATTGAAACCGTCCTCA
>JABMMT010000308.1 GCA_013205155.1 Betaproteobacteria bacterium
ATTCAAGTTCGGTTCTTGCGGTCCATGCTTCATATGTGCCAGCTGCTTGTTGTTGATTTAACTGCAATCGTTGTTCGAACTCCAAACTGCCCTTGGGCTGAAGATCTAGGGTATATATCCAACCAAAGACGCCTTCACCCGCAAAAGCGAACGAGACGTGAAGAGCGGCACTAATACAAAAGGCAAAGGCAAGAATTTTTTTGATGGTGATTTTCATGTTTGATGTGTAGTGGTTGATAAAAGTAATTGAGAATGGTTCTCAATATAGCATATCAAATAAGAATGATTCTTATTTGATAAAATGACCACTTCTTAATAAATGGCGTAAGTTGCGAGGGTTTTTCCGCTTTACTTGTAAGATTCTTTTTAAATGGATGCCCAGGCCCTAGAGAAACTAGTTTTGATGAAAATGCCTTTTGGTAAATATGCTGGTTGTGCGCTGGCTGATTTACCGGGCAATTATTTAGCTTGGTTTGCTCGTAAAGGTTTCCCTAGAGGCGAACTCGGTCAATTATTAGAGCTGATGCACACTCTTGATCACAATGGTCTGCGTAGTTTGCTGGCGCCTATTCAGCAGGCGCATGGCATACAGCAAAAATTGTAGTTACTTGGTAGTTATGTTGACTGGCTTGATGGGAAGATGAAAATCAATCCCAGTTTTTTGCATGAGAGCTTCATAAGAGATCGGAGGATTCATATTGGCTTCATTAGTGTTTTCTACCCAATAGGCCCATGCAGAATTTCTATTGGGGTCATAGACTAATTTAAAAAGATGACTTGGAATGGTGACTCGTCCATTGCCAATACTTCCAGCATTTCCAATCGAGCCGGTGTAAACATAAATATCTCCTGCTGCTCTTTTGACATACTGCCTGGTGGGCTCTTCAACATTTTTTGCCCAGATACCCTGATTATTTTGCCTAGCCTGCGGCATCATATTGGCTAATGAGAAAGATTGAGCCATGGATTTGTCTGCGCTCATATCTCCTGCAGGCACGTTATGTCCACGGTCATATCCGCTGCCACGGTAGTCTGAGAGTTGAGCTCGCTCTGCAAAAGGAAGGCGTGCCTCCTCATAGAACTGATTGGTCCTGCGCGGGTGAGGGCCTACAAACTGATCGCGGTGAAGTTTTTGAACGGTATAGATGGGCTTTTTGTCCTGGGCGGAGTAGTAGATTGCAAACCCATCAAAACAAAGATCACGTCCTAATTCTGGGCTGGTCGGGACTTGTTGTTTAGGAAAAAGGTCTTTGCAATCATCAAATAGGGCAAATGCATTGAAGCTTGTCAGCAGGAGGGCTAAAAGCAGGACCTTGCGAATGGATTTCATAGCGTATTAGTTTAGGGCTTGATGGGATCTAAAGGGATAGTAAAAGTCTTTTCAGGGCAATGTTCTCTTGCGCCTAATGAATCAGGATTAGCTATAGAGCTAGGCAAAATTGAGGTGATAACAAGCCCATTTAGTTTTCTTCTCTAGTCTTCTAAAGGCTTTATTTCTGTGAAGATCATGTCTTGCGGCATTGGAGAAAAACCACTACCGGTAGAAACTCAAGCCACCTTTAGTACTAGATATATGGTTTTGACTGAAGAATTTTCATTCCAAATAGTAAAAAAGTCCCAAAATATTGATTTTTTTACACTATGAAATTAGTGCTTACTTACATCTTTAAGTATCTGATTTAATTGTACTAATTCTTGATTATTACTGCCATATACAAAAGCCATGCTATTTCTAGATCCAAAAGTTATTAAATTATATTTCTTTATGCTTGACTTGATATAAGAACCTTTTTAGGATGACCTATGTTTTTTATATATTGCGTTGCAACATAAATTCAGAAATTTGTTTTTATGAGGGCTCGCAAAAATTGAATGAGTAAATCTTTATCTAACAATTTGAGTAAGACCCAGGGTTCAAAGCCAGTATTAGTGGCTGCTAAAGAACTCCTGGTCCTTGCTATGTCCCCAGTCTTTAGGGTGGTTAATGGCATCCTCGTTGTTGCCGTCTTTATGGTGGTTGGACTTTGGCTTTCGGGCAATGGTACCAACGCAGGTCCTTTTGATTTGGCTCGGATCTTGGTGCCAGATGAGGCTCGCCATATTTTTTGGAGCAATGGCTTTAGCATCCTTGATCAATCTCATGAATCTCAAGTGACTGCCGATGCAGGGGTAAATGATGCAGGGATTGCCGCTGTGCTCTACAGCAAGCCAACAGTTACAACTGGCCTCACGAATGCCAAACAACAGACCGTTGCCCTATTAATGCCTTCTGTGGCTCAGATACAGGTGAAATCTATTTCTCATTTATCTGATCGCATTCCCGCCTCTAAGATTGACCCTCTAGCCCTTGATACTAATTTGATGAGTTCAATTCAGAATCAGAGAGCAGTAGCTGATTTTTTTGAAAAGAAATATAAGCTCGATCGTGCCAAGATTGAAGAGTATGTTTCGAATACAGTTTTGATCGCAAAAGAAGTCAATATTGATCCAGTGTTATTACTGGCGGTGATTTCTGTTGAATCCAACTTCAACCCCAATATAAAGAGTCATGCGGGTGCAGAAGGTTTAATGCAGGTCATGACATCTGTGCACAGAGATAAATATGCTCACTTTGGCGGTACCTCAGATGCTGTCAAGCCTGAGGTGAATATTCGTGTTGGCGCATATATCTTGAAATATCTAATCGCTACAGGTGGCTCTTTACGTAATGGTTTGAAGTTTTATGTGGGCGCAGCGAATGCAGAAGATGATGGTGGCTATGGAGATAAAGTGATGGCCGAAAGAAATCGCATCATTAGCTTGTGTCAAGACCGCTCAAATCATCGTGTGACCTCAAACGGTAAAAATTTGCGCTCTTAATTTTAGATTCTGAAGATTAAAACTAAGGCCACCTCAGTTCATTCGGGTGGCCTTATTTATTGGGCAAAAAGATGATTATGTTTAATTCACGCCATGGAGTTCAACATCAAATACGAGGGTGGCATTTGGTGGAATGACGCCACCAGCACCACGGGCACCATAGCCCATTTCAGAGGGGATGATGAGAGTGCGTTTACCGCCCACTTTCATACCAGCGACGCCTTCGTCCCAGCCTTTAATCACATTGCCAGCACCCAAAGGGAAGCTAAACAGTTGCCCACGATCTAATGAGCTGTCAAACTTTTGACCTTTGTGATCTGCTGCTTTGTCATCGAATAGCCAGCCTGTGTAATGGACGTCGACATGGTTGCCTGTAATAGCTTCTTTGCCTTCGCCTACTACAGTATCAATTTTTTGGAGTTCGCTCATGGTGTTTTCCTATTTCATTTCAAAATGAAGACTAGTATATTCTGAGCGGTATCGATTATCTAGACCCAAAGCACCCTGACTGCATGAAAAATTTCTGGCCACAATCAGCATATAAGACCTTAGAGCCTGGTCCAGATGGCCAGCTTTTGGTAACAGATGACTTTTTACGTACTTATTTGCAAAGACCTGAGCTTAGTCTCGTGCCCGAATCTTGTACTGCGGAGCAATCTATCCATGCCCGCCTACTCGCAAACCCCCGTTGCGATATAGCAGAGGAAGAAATTGGCCAAATGGCAGATGCGGATATTCAGGAAAACTACCGTGTCTGGTTGCGTTATCGTGCCCGTTTATTGGCAGCCAACTCTTTGGAAAGTTTTTACATGAGCTTGTTCAAAGGTGTGGGCGTTGATGTGCCGCCCTTGTTTGTGTCGCAGCTAGCGCAAATATTTGTTCGCCATATCCTAGGAGAGAATGCCCATCCATTGGAGGTAAGGATGGGGGAGCTATTTTTTAGAACTCAGAAAATTACCCTTCTAGAGGATGGAATTGTGATGGGCGCCGACGAGGAAGTCGTCGCTCGAAATTTGCAAGCTGGTGAGACAGGCAATATTTTAGATTTACTCAAGAGCAAATCACTTGCAATGAGATCTGCAGATCTTG
>JABMMT010000309.1 GCA_013205155.1 Betaproteobacteria bacterium
ATAGCAAAGCTTTCTCTTGGCTTGGCCGATGATTTACTGAGCACCTTATGTCTTGCAAGAGATTGTCCTTTGCTGCTTGCCCCAGCAATGAATAAACAAATGTGGGAACATGCTGCCACTCAGCGAAGCGTACAACGTCTTCATCAAGATGGTGTTGCATTACTTGGTCCAGCAAGTGGCTTTCAGGCATGTGGTGAGATTGGCATGGGTCGAATGCTTGAGCCCAGTGAAATATGTGAGCAAGTAGTTGCCTTCTTTCAAAAAAAGATACTTGCAGGTAAAAAAGTATTGATTACTGCTGGCCCTACTTTTGAGGCAATTGATCCAGTGCGTGGAATTACGAATCACAGTTCTGGAAAAATGGGTTTTGCGATTGCCCGCGCAGCGCTTGAAGCGGGTGCAGACGTCCACCTCATCGCTGGGCCTTGCGACCTAGAGACACCTCTTGCTGCTACTGGAAAAATAACTCGCACCAATATCACTAGCGCAAAGCAAATGCATGCGGCGGCACTGCAATCAACCGACAACGATATCTTTTTTGCCGTAGCTGCAGTAGCAGACTGGGGAATTGCAAAGCCCGCAAAAGAGAAGATCAAACGCCAAGGTGAAAAAGCTCCAGCCTTGGAGTTTGTTGCTAACCCGGATATCCTTGTCGATGTTGCAAAAACAGTAAAGACCAAGGGCGGTAAGCCATATCCCTACTGTGTTGGGTTTGCAGCTGAGTCTAGTAATCTAGAGTTACATGCTGATGAGAAACGCAAGCGTAAGGGCATCCCGATGATTGTGGGCAATATTGGGCCCGATACCTTTGGTAGCGATCTGAATCAATTACTGATCATCGATGCGCAGGGCAGTAAAAAACTCGCAAGCGCTGAAAAACTTCAGCTTGCAAGACAACTGATTGCGCTTGTTGCGAAAAAAATCTAAATAAAAATTAGCGTCTTTACTGTTTTCCCTCACTCGCTTTAGGAAATTTTATGCAATCACTTCAAGTCAAAATTCTGGATGAACGGATGCGCGATCAGCTGCCTACTTATGGCACACCAGGAAGTGCTGGACTAGATCTTCGAGCATGTATTGACGAAACGATTGAAATTGCACCAGGTCAAACTATTTTAGTTCCAACTGGTTTGTCGATTTATGTTGAAGATCCACGTTATGCAGCATTTATTTTGCCCCGCTCAGGACTAGGCCATAAGCATGGCATCGTGCTGGGTAATTTAGTTGGCCTGATTGACTCTGATTACCAGGGACAACTCATGGTCAGCACTTGGAATCGCGGATCTATCTCATTCAAACTTGAGCCCATGGAGCGCTTAGCGCAACTCGTCGTAATGCCTGTGCTACAAGTAGAACTCAAAGTCGTTGAAGAATTTACTGAAAGTAGCCGCGGAAGTGGTGGCTTTGGCAGCACTGGTAGAGCTTAATATGAAGCGCCGCAGCGCATTATTGTGTTTATGTGGTGTCGGTTTAGCTTGCCTCACTCGAGGCGTCCTAGCAAAAACCACTTTTTCATCAATTCCCACAAAGAGACATGAAACTGCAATGCGTGCTGCTATTGCAATGGCGGCTCAAAACCAAGCCTATCCATTTGGTGCCGTCATTACCAATGCAAGTAGCGGAGCCATACTTGCTAGAGGCGTTAATAAAACTTTTGAGAATCCCGTACTCCACGGTGAGATCTCTTGTATTAATAACTATGTTGCGCAATACGGCAATAAAAATTGGCCTGATCTAGTGTTGTATACGACCGGGGAACCATGTCCGATGTGCATGAGCGCCCTCATTTGGGCTGGCATTGGTGGCGTTGTCTATGGCAGCTCTATTGAGGCTATTCAAAAAGCTGGAATTGATATATTTCAATTTACAGCCAAACAGATTAACCAAGGTAATAACTTTAGCCAAACGCAGATACTGGGCAGGATTCTTGAGTCGGAATGTGATTCATTATTTATAAACCGTAGACGAACTTAGGGCATCTCAATTTATTTTGAGTCATGCCGCTCTAATTCACCTTCCCACTTGGATATAAAAAAAGGCCGCTTAAAGCAGCCTTTAGGTCATCAAACTCATTATTTACGAACATGTGCATGGCGGGCTGCATCTTGTGACATACCAGCACCTTTACCCTCACGAGACTCTTTTTCAGTAGTAATCTCTTTACGACGCTCTTTACAAGAACCTGCGATTTCCTGAAGCGCCTTGCGGGCTCGTGCTGCTGATGCTTTGATGCCCTTACCTTGGAACTTTTCATTTTCCGCTTTATAAGATTCAAAAGATTCCAGTAATTTAGCGTGATGAGACATGGCTTCCTTTCTTAATATTGATTTGAAGATTTAAATTTCTTCTGCTGAAGCGATATCAGTCTTAGGCGCTTTACGGGAAGGAGTGGGGGCATCAAACTCAAGCTGCACATTGCCATCCGCATCAATATCGACTGCCACATGACCACCTTGCGCTAATTTACCAAATAAGAGTTCATCAGCAAGCGCTTTGCGAACAGTGTCTTGAATAATCCGTTGCATTGGACGAGCCCCCATTAATGGATCAAAACCATGCTTTGCTAAATGCGCACGTAAGGCAGAGCTGAAAGTAGCATCTACCTTCTTCTCATGCAATTGCTCCTCTAATTGCATTAAGAACTTATCAACCACCCTCATGATGATGGTTTCATCAAGCGCCTTGAACGAAACAATCGCATCTAAACGATTACGGAACTCAGGCGTGAAGAATTTCTTAATATCAACCATCTCATCACCAGATTCACGAGCATTAGTAAATCCGATGGTCGACTTTTGCATTGCTTCAGCGCCGGCGTTGGTAGTCATAATAATAATGACATTACGGAAGTCAGCCTTACGACCATTGTTGTCTGTCAAAGTACCATGGTCCATCACTTGTAGAAGAATATTGAAAATATCAGGATGGGCTTTTTCAATTTCATCTAACAAAAGAACACAATGCGGTTTCTTGTTGACGGCTTCAGTCAATAAACCGCCTTGATCAAATCCAACATAGCCTGGAGGGGCCCCAATCAAACGGCTTACAGCATGACGTTCCATATATTCAGACATGTCAAAACGAAGCAGCTCAATACCCAAGATATAAGCAAGCTGTTTAGCAACCTCAGTCTTACCTACGCCAGTAGGGCCTGAGAATAAGAATGAACCGATTGGGCGATCAATCTTGCCAAGACCAGCGCGCGTCATTTTGATGGCACTAGCCAAAGCCTCAATAGCAGGATCTTGACCAAAAACCACACTCTTGATGTCGCGGTCTAAGGTCTGCAATTTACTACGATCATCATTTGTAACTGATTGAGGAGGGATGCGAGCAATTTTGGCAACGATCTCCTCGATCTCTGGACGGCCAATCGTTTTCTTTTGCTTAGACTTTGGCAAAATACGTTGTGCAGCACCTGCTTCATCAATCACATCAATGGCCTTATCTGGCAAATGACGGTCATTGATATAACGGGAAGAAAGCTCTGCAGCAGCCACTAAAGCGGCAGAAGCATACTTAACACTGTGATGCTCTTCAAAGCGAGACTTAAGCCCCCGAAGAATTTGGACAGTCTGATCAACGGTTGGCTCAACCACCTCGACCTTCTGAAAGCGACGTGACAGAGCGGCATCTTTTTCAAAAATTCCACGATATTCAGTGAAAGTAGTTGCACCAATACATTTCAGCTGGCCATTAGATAAAGCAGGCTTTAATAAGTTACTTGCATCCAAGGTTCCGCCAGAGGCAGCGCCAGCGCCGATCAAAGTATGGATTTCATCAATAAATAAAAC
>JABMMT010000310.1 GCA_013205155.1 Betaproteobacteria bacterium
GCCTCATCGTGATTCACGATCGGCATTGGATAATCTCTTCCAAGTAAGATACCTGCTGCCTCAAGTTCAAGATGTCCTGACAACCAGGGCGCATGAATCGATTTCTGAGAGAGTTTTTCTAATTGTGGCAAGTAGCGTTTAATAAATTTACCTTCAGAATCAAATTTTTCAGATTGGGTAATGGGGTTGAAAATCCGAAAATAGGGCTGTGCATCACACCCTGATGACGAGGCCCACTGCCAGCCACCATTGTTTGAAGAGAGTTCAAAGTCATTGAGATGCTCTGCAAAATAGGCTTCACCCCAGCGCCAATCAATACCCAAGTCTTTTGTTAAGAAGCTCGCCACCACCATCCGTAAACGGTTATGCATATAGCCACTTTGATTTAGCTGGTGCATAGCTGCATCGACTAGTGGGTAACCTGTTTTTCCAGCGCACCAGGCTGCAAATAGTTTCTTTGCATTGGCGCCGCTTTCCCAAATAATATTGTCGTAATCAGGTTTAAATGAAACACCATCTGCCAGCCGTGGATGATTGGCCAGAATCATGAAATAGAAATCACGCCAAATGAGCTCACTTAACCAAATAGTGGCCCCCATACTGCCTGCCAACATACGTCGGTGGGCTTCGCGTACCAAGCCTCGAATCGAGAGCATGCCAAAACGCAGATGTGTAGAGAGATAGCTGACACCCTTAATAGCAGGAAAGTCTCTGCCAATTTGGTAATGATCTATACGCTTGAGAAAGTCTTCTAAAAATGCCTGACCGGCACTAGATCCCGCTGGCAAGTAGGCTTCGATGCCAGTGCTAATAAAGCCCATGGATTCGAGAGAGGGAAAGGCTTGGTCTAATTTTTTAGGAATGACTGCAAATTGTCCGGGTTTGGGTGTGCAGTCATAAGAGGCTAAATCTTTTTCTTGGAGTGTTTTGGGCCAGTTATTTTTATATGGCGTGAACACTGAAAAGACGGTATTAGAATTCGTCAAAATTTCTTTTTTCTCAAAAATGACTTGATCTTTAAAGCTTTCGAAATGAATACCCAATTTTTCAAGAGTACTTGCTACCGTTTCATCACGTGCAATTGCATAAGGTTCGTAATCATGATTTGTGAAAACAGTATTGACCCCAAGTTCTTTTGCAATCTGGGGGATGCATTCTGTTGGTTTGCCAAAGCGTACGATGAGCCCGCCGCCCAAGCTTCGCAGTTCTTCGTCTATTTGCTTTAAACCCTGCCAAATGAAGTCAAGCCGGCGATCATGCTTTAAGCCCTTAGCATCAAGTCCACCTTTTAATAGGGGTTGCAAAATATCTTTATCAAAAATGAAGATAAGCCAGACCTGCCCAGCCTCTGTCAGGGCGTGGTGAAGGGCAGTATTGTCATAAAGACGAAGATCGCGGCGGAGCCAAACTAGCGCTTTTTGCATAGCCCCTATATTAGGGCTAAATGACTACCCTTGCTTGCCTAAGAGGTTAAGATCGAGAGCATTCATGGATACGATTTTTTTTATTCTCTCGAAGGTAGTGCAATTTTGCATCGAGCCCTTAAATTGGCTGATGGTGTGGGTGGTATTGGCTTTACTTTTCATTTCATTAAGAAAGCCTCAACTTTCACGACGCTTTCTCATGATTGCCATCTTCAATCTCGTGTTCGTGGGATACCTGCCAACTTCCGAATCTGTATTGAGAGTTCTTGAAGATAGGGCACCGCAAGCTAGCGTGAGTCAGTTGATGAAAAGTGAGCTAGGTGGGGTCATTATTTTGGGCGGTGCAATTGAGGGTGGCGAAATTGCGATGGACCGTGGGGAAGTCTCTATTTACTCTTCAGCTGAACGAGTCACAAGGGCATTTGAATTCATCCGCAAGCATCCAGATCTACCGTTAATCTTCAGTGGATATTCTGGGCGTGTGAACCCCAAAGGGATGTCAGAAGCCGAAGCATTTAAACAACTACTGCAAGAGCAGGGTTTAGATGGGTCTCAAGTGCATTATGAAAACCAATCTCGTAATACTTATGAAAACGTCCTGTATTTAAAGCCAATGATGGCCGAGTTTGGCATCAAAAATGAGGGTGGGCCCTCTAGGCCATGGTTAGTCATTACTTCGGCCAGCCATATGTATCGATCTTTAAAAATCTTTCAAAAGCAGGGAATTGAGGTGTTAGCTTTGCCGGTGGATTACCAGACGGCCAATCGCCTGCAGTGGACTTCTTTTGATTTAGTAGATGGGGCTCAGAACTGGAATAAAGCATTGCATGAGCTGGTTGGGCTTTTAGCCTACTGGATTACAGGAAAAATCTAGTTATTCTGTAAAATAAAGGTATATGACTATGGCGAAGAAAGATCAAGCCTCTAAAGCATTAGACTCAGAGTCTAATTCAGACCCTTTGATTTCATATTCAGCCGAGCATCTAGCCAATCAATTTTTGATCGCCATGCCTGGTATGGTCGATACCGATTTTGCAGGCTCTGTGATCTATCTTTTTGAACACACCGAAAGAGGAGCAATGGGTTTAGTGGTCAATAGACCAACCGAAGTCAATCTTGGAACGCTCTTTGACAAAATTGAGCTCAAGCTTGAAATCGTACCTTTGCTAGATCAACCCGTTTATTTTGGTGGCCCTGTTCAGGTTGAACGTGGTTTTGTATTACATGAACCTAACCCTTTAATTGCCTATAGCTCTTCCCTGGTAATTCCGGGAGGGCTCACAATGACGACCTCTAAAGATGTTCTAGAGGCCGTTGCTTGCGGAAGTGGGCCTCGAGATTTTTTGATGACCTTGGGATATGCGGGCTGGGGAGCCGGTCAACTTGAGGAAGAAATTACTCTCAATGGCTGGATGAATGTGCCTCTTTCACGCCAGCAAATGAGTGAGATTCTTTTTAAGACACCTTATAGTCAACGCTATCAAAAAACCATCAGTCATTTAGGTTTTGACCTTTCGCACCTCTCGGGTGAGGCAGGGCATGCCTAAGCCGATTACGGTGATGGCCTTCGATTACGGTACGCGCCGAGTGGGTGTGGCAGTCGGAAATTCAGTAACCGGTACAGGTCAGGCATTAAAAACAATTGTAGCCCCCAACAGCGACAGTCTTTATAAAGAAGTCGAAAACCTCCTAAAAGAATGGCAGCCAGAACGATTGGTGGTGGGCAAACCCCTTCATCCCGATGGTGCTGAGCATGAGATGACATTAAAAGCAGTGCGCTTTGGCAATCAATTGCACGGCCGCTTCCAACTGGAAGTGGAATGGGTCGATGAGCGTTATACCTCTGCAGTTTTAGAGGGTGATGCTCAAATGCAGGACAATCTAGATGCCCATTCTGCAGCGCTCTTATTGGAACAATATTTTTCAGAGTTGGCAGCAAAAGTAGCAATCAAGAATGTTGAATAAAACTCTATGCTTAAAAGTTTCGGAATCTAAGAATGAATGCTGAAAAGTTATACCAAAAGTTACTAGATAGTCTGCGCCAGCGAATGCAGTCTGGTCCCTTTGAGCTTGCTGGCTTGGCTATGGGGGGAGCTTGGATTGCAGAGCGTTTAGCCAAAGATTTGGGTATGCCCCACTTCGGAGTGATTAATGTTGCCTTTCATCGGGATGACTATGCAGAGAAGGGAATGACTGCGCTGCGAACTTCAAGCACGATGCCAACCCATCTTCCTTTTGATGTGAACGGCGCCAATATTATTTTGATTGATGACGTATTACTCACTGGTAGAACAGTGCGGGCAGCATTAAATGAGTTATTTGA
>JABMMT010000311.1 GCA_013205155.1 Betaproteobacteria bacterium
CCTTGTTAGTCAGCACGCGGAATTCTTCAAGCTCTGTAATATCAGCATCATCGTGATAAGTCACAGCTGGAATCATCACCCAGTTACGAGCTAAATTTGCAGCAGTAAGCTTCTTGATACGGCTTAAAGGCTGACGCTCAATCTCACCAAACTTTGTAAAATCGACTTTTGGCCATGGAATTAAATTCAGGCCACCCAGACTGCCACCACTCGATGCTACCGCTGGATTGCCAGCACCACCACTCATGGCCGCTTTTACAAATGCTTGTACGTCTTCTTGAGTAATGCGTCCCTTAGGGCCTGATCCTTTTACCTGAGTAATAGTGACACCCAACTCTCGTGCAAATTTGCGTGCTGAGGGGCTAGCATGGCTTAGTTCTGTATCTACAATAGCTACAGTATTACTAATGGGGGGAGGAGCCGGAGCCTTTTTAATAGGTGGCTCAGCAGCTAGAGGCGGAGGTGTAGTTGGCGCTGCTGATACAGCCGACACGCTGGCTGGTGCCGGTGCATTTTCTGCTGCACCCTCTTCCATCGTCATCACTACCGACCCTTGAGATAAATTATCCCCTGCCTTTACTTTGATTTCCTTCACAACACCAGAGTGTGATGATGGAATGTCCATAGTCGCTTTGTCTGATTCAAGGACGACAATAGATTGCTCTTTCTCGACCTTGTCACCTACTTTAACCAATACCTCGATGACTGGTACATCTTTATAGTCACCAATATCGGGTACTTTGATTTCAATTATTTGACTCATTGTATTTTTCTCTTATTAAACCAACATTGGGTTTGGTTTAGTAGTATCGATCTCGTATTTCTTGAGTGCTTCAGCCAGTTTTTGACGATCCATTTGTCCAGAATCAACCAAGGCTCTTAATGCAGTGAGCACTATCCAGCGACGATCTACCTCAAAGAAATCACGTAATTTTTCACGGGTATCTGAGCGCCCAAATCCATCGGTACCCAATACCTCATAGCGTCGACCCATGTGTTGAATAGCTGGACGAATTTGTTCTGCAAACAAACGAACATAGTCGGTTGCAGTAATGATGGGACCAGTAGTATCTTGCAGGCACTTTTCAACATGCGATAACTCAGGTGTTGCGCTAGGGTTCAACAAGTTATTACGGTGTACCGCATTCCAATCGCGCCCTAATTCTGTAAAGCTTGGGCAGCCCCATAAATCAGAAGACACGCCCCAATCTTGATGCAATATTTCTGCTGCTTCGATAACTTCACGGAAAATCGTTCCAGAACCCAGAAGCTGCACACGTAATTTGGCATCGTTATCGCCTACAGATTTCAGCTTATACATTCCTTTAATGATGTCTTTCTCAGCTCCCTTAGGCATTGCAGGATGAGGGTAGTTTTCATTCATTAAGGTGACGTAGTAGTACACATCCTCTTGAACTTCCAACATGCGACGCATGCCATCCTGAATCACTACTGCCAGTTCAAATGAGAACGTAGGGTCATAGCTAATGCAGTTAGGTACTGCACTGCTCCAAAGATGGCTATGACCATCTTCGTGCTGCAAACCTTCACCATTGAGCGTTGTCCTGCCAGCAGTGCCACCGAGTAAGAAACCACGGCTGCGCATATCACCCGCAGCCCACGCTAAGTCACCAATTCGCTGGAAACCAAACATCGAATAGAAAATATAAAAAGGGAGCATCGGCACACCATGCGTCGAATAGGCAGTAGCAGCTGCAATCCAGTCGCACATACCACCCGCTTCATTAATACCTTCTTGCAAAATCTGGCCGCTCTTATCTTCTTTATAGAACATCAGTTGATCGTGGTCTTCAGGGGTATACAACTGCCCTAACTGATTCCAGATACCAAGCTGACGGAACATACCCTCCATGCCAAAGGTCCGAGATTCATCTGGAACAATCGGTACCACACGCTTACCAATAGTCTTATCACGCACAACGGTATTGAGGATCCGCACAAAAGCCATCGTAGTAGAAATCTCACGACCTTCAGTGGTTGCTTCTAGTAATGCTGCAAAAGTTTCCAATGTAGGCACAGGCAAGCTTTCCGCTTTAAGGCGACGTTGCGGTAAATAGCCACCCAATTCCTGACGGCGTGCCCTCATATACTCAAGCTCTGGACTGCCATCAGCAAATTTCACTAAAGGCATATCCTCAAGCTGTTCATCCTTCACCGGAATCTCAAAACGATCACGGAAGCGACGA
>JABMMT010000312.1 GCA_013205155.1 Betaproteobacteria bacterium
CCTACATCATTCAGGTAATTCATTAGTCTGCATTTAATTATCACTTAAACGATACATTTATTTTAACGATTGAGGGAAATTTTTATGATTACCATTTGCCGAAAGGCATTTTTTTATGAACGCCTGAAGCGAGCAGAAACCGCTTTTTTCAAGGTGCCCTTAAGTTTTGCCTTATGTTCTGCAAGCCACCTAAGTCTTATTTCCTCAATTTCATGAAATGTAAGTAATTTTTTTGCAGTCCCTAACCCCACAGTAACTTCAAAACTTACACCAAGCTTTTTTATCAATACGATATCACCAGGCCAAAGACGGACAACATCCGATGAAGGGAGGCACGTCCTACCTGTTTTATTTATGAATAGAATAATATTCTCTTTGTTAATCAATTTCTTCAACTGGCGAGTTGTAAAGTGCTGCGTTAAAAAATCCCGCAGTGGGATTGAATTTCGCAAAGATAAATTTTCTCGAGTATGAACTAATACGACCTGCTTCGATATAAATATAAGGGCGGTGGCAAAGAAAAATGAAAACACACAATATATAGCAAATAGTGGCAATGTTAAGATATAAAAATAAACTAATAATAATACCCAAGAGAGCACAAGCCAAGAGAAAATAATGGGGAGATTTTTAATAAGAACATTGAGATAAAAAGGTCTTAAATGAGATATTTGAATGTTACGCCTAGAACCAGGAACCGGGCTTGAAGAAGCAACATATGTAAAATTATCGCATTTAAATATATTACTTGCTTTATTGAGTTCGCATTCCTTTTGTAAATATATATCCCATTCTGATTTGTTTACGTTGATTGAATCAGAGTCTTGGTCGAGCGTTACAACCGAAGGTACCGTGAGAGACCGCTTCTTTATATTTTGCACATGATCTACTTCCTCGGGTTGAGAAGACTCATCAAGCTGTGATAGAAGTAATTCAGCATTCAGTTGTATGTTTATTAAAGATTCATTATATTGCCTGTCCTTAGTAAATTGATCCAAGGTTCCACCTTGCGAAGAATCCTTGATTGAAGAATCTTCATTGATGTTACGGTCTATATAAATTAGATCACATAAATCATTTTCAGATTTCGTGGAATTTTTTGTATCCCAATTCTGAGGAGCTAACGAGGCAAAATCAAAAAATCCATTTTGCCGTTGTACATCGCATGCTTGACTAGCAGCTAGACTAGGGAGATTATCACTTTTGCGGGTAAATAGTGGCCCTTCATTACTATGATTTTGAACAAGTTGCGATGGTAAGCTTGCATTTTTACTTGTGGCATCATTACTAAGTGATGCAATTAAGCAATCAAATTTAACATGTTCTTCTCCGCCACTGATGTAGCTTTTGAGATTTTTCTTGGAAAATATTTTTTTAACAATATTAATGCTAAGATCATGATCGCAATAAAGCCTTTTTGGCGTTTCGCCAATCTCACATATTACGCCAAAATTTGTCAACATTAATGCCCAATTACCAATGTGCGGAACTAATGTTTTACAGGCTAAATCAATCATCATTGGTTGCTTTAGTTGATTTCCGTGTATATAGTTTTGCTTATCAGTCTTTAACGCTTCACCAAATGCCCATAGTTTAATTGAAGCTATATGAGCGTCTTCACTCATAAGGGAAATTGTACTGTTATCTCTAAGGATTAATTGTAACCAATTGCTACGTGATGAGACTTCCTTGACGTCGATCCAAGAAATGTCCCAATATATTTCATGCGTCCTTATGTTGTCGCCTAGAATGGTGAAGAGAAATCTCCAGTTTGTAATCTGCAATATTGTTTTAAATTTATACTCCAATCTGATGTCAATGCTTTTTTCACCATCTTTGTTTATACCCCTTGTATTCATATCTATCCACACCCAACGATCAATAAGGACCTCACCATAGAAAAGGTTATCAGTATTTAGTTTCCTCATGCATTTTTATCGGTCATTTTGGCCTCATGTCAAGAGGGCAATATTTAGGAATACTAATGTAATTCATGGTTAAAAGATAACTTGGTCTTGCAATGCTCATATAGATATCAAAAGTAGCTATTACTGAGAATAAATTTACCGACCAACCGCTTAGGATTAATTAAGTTGATACTTTTATTAACACACTGGAAGCCTGCTATTTTCATTGGCAACAAAACCCAAATTGGAAATCAGTCGTAAAAAAATACAATAAATTTGACCAGCTAATTTAGGGATTTGAAAGCAAATGTCTCTATTTCTGTATGAACACGAATATAACCGTCTTGAATTGGTGACCAGCTCCCATTAAAGCGCTTTCCATTAAAATAGACATCAGCATGTTTATCAGAATATAAATAAAGAGCACGTTTTACTCCTTTAACATCAATCAGTTTAATATCAATGCGTCCTTGAGAAACCATACTAGAAATAATCTGGCATTGAGATGAGACTAGTTGCTGGGAACCAGGGGTATTTTGGAACCAACAATTTGAACCTTGTATGGGAGTTGGTTCAGGTAAAACCTGGCCAGATGAGGGTGGAGATAACAGAGGAGTGCTTATAGAGGGAGAAAAACCACCAGAAGAAGCCAAAGGACCTGAATTAAAATTAGATCTACGAAGAAAGGCTTCAATTAAAGAAGAAGAGATAGCAAAATTCAGACCCTCACTATTATCTAACTTAAAGGTGACAATACCTAAAACACAACCGCTTTTATCGAGTATTGGCCCACCGGAATTTCCAGGATTTATAGATGCGTCAATTTGAAGAATCTCACCTTTATCCCGAAGGCTGCTTACAACTCCTCTAGTAAGGCTGAATTCCAATCCCTGGGGTGCACCAATTGCAATGATATCTGCCCCTACGCTTGAGGGTTCTTTTTTGAGTGTTAAAGCACGGCCACGAATTCCCCTTACCTCAACCAGAGCAAGATCTGACTGTGGAGTCGACGCACCTGCGTTTGCAACCACAAACCCAGTATCTAGGCTGCCATCAGACCATTTCAAAGAGACACTAGTTGCTTTACCTACGACGTGGGAATTTGTGACCAACATAGTTGCTGAGGCCGTTTGTATGACAACAAACGCACTTCCCGCCATTGAACCAGCCTGAACAACCGCAACCCCTGCTTTGGCACCCTCGAAAAGGGCTTCCGTAGTCAAATTTTTATTAGAGCAAGAATTTGCAGGTTGCAGGGATGTTTGCTGCTGGTATACCCGGGAGCGGCAACCGGACAATAAACAAAGACTTATGCAAAGAAAAGCTACAGGGCCAAATTTTTGACTTGGAAGGATAAAAGGCAAGGCTAGGTGGCGGTTTGCTTTTTTCAGATCGGAGGCAATGCTTTTGTAAATGAAAAAACCTTGGTCCTCATCATCACTATATAGAGTCGCATAGACGTAATCATAACTAATCAAGATGAACAAGCTTGTACAGGATCAAAGAAATAGAGAAAATTTCAACCTGAGCCTTCTTATGTGAACAAAATTTAATTAATAGAAAATATAATTAAAGGGTAACAAAATATTCGTCTTGAAGGAAATGATAGCGCGATATAGCCAAAAGCTTTCTTGATTAGGCAGAAAACTCAGCAAGCAGTCCTGGCGAGCTAAGCTGGTA
>JABMMT010000313.1 GCA_013205155.1 Betaproteobacteria bacterium
CAAGTCTTCAAGGTAAATCTCTGGACCCGCATAAGCTACCCATCTGCACATGACGACCTCGTCTAAAAATCCCACATATGCCCAAGTCTATGGGAGTTCCTTGTAATTTCAATTGCAATATGCCCTTGAATCGAGGACTTGCCGGATTTGGCATCAATCAGGTCAATTACTAAGGTATCAATTGGGCATATGGGTCAACCAATTGATGATGGGAATTACTATAAGCGTGTGACTTTTTGACAATTGCTGCCTTGGATTGAAACAGGGGATTACAAATGGCATAGATAACCGAAAATTACATTCCCATGTCACCCATTCCACCCATCCCGCCGCCAGACATGCCACCAACTGCAGATTCAGTCTTAGGTGCCTCAGCAACCATTCCTTCAGTAGTCAGCATTAAAGATGACACAGATGCTGCGTTTTGTAAAGCCGTTCTCGTTACTTTGGTTGGATCCAATATTCCCATCTCAATCATGTCACCATAAGTATCATTTGCTGCGTTGAAACCATAATTGCCTTTACCTTTTAGTACAGCATTAACAACAACAGAGGCCTCCCCACCAGCGTTATAAACAATTTCACGAAGTGGAGATTCAATTGCTTTCATTACAAGCTTGATACCAGCATCTTGATCAGCGTTATCGCCTTTGAGTACACCTACTGCTTGTCTGGCTCTTAAATATGCGACGCCTCCACCAGCAACGATTCCTTCCTCTACAGCAGCACGCGTTGCATGGAGCGCATCTTCAACCCTAGCTTTCTTCTCTTTCATTTCAACTTCAGTTGCAGCACCAACCTTAATAAGGGCTACACCTCCAGCCAACTTAGCTACTCGTTCTTGTAATTTTTCTTTGTCATAGTCGCTGGTAGCTTCATCAATCTGGAGACGAATTTGTTTGACACGGGCTTCAATATCTGCCGAAGATCCTGCACCATCGATGATGATGGTATTTTCTTTACCAACCTCGATACGTTTTGCTGAGCCAAGGTCAGTCAATGTAGTTTTCTCCAACGTCAACCCAATTTCCTCAGCAACCACTTTGCCACCGGTCAGAATAGCAATATCCTCTAGCATAGCTTTACGCCGATCACCAAACCCAGGTGCCTTGACGGCAACAACTTTCAAGATTCCCCGAATAGAGTTAACCACCAATGTTGCAAGCGCTTCGCCCTCAACATCTTCACAGACAATCAATAAAGGTCGACCTGCTTTAGCTACCAACTCAAGCAATGGAAGAATATCTCTAATATTACTAATTTTTTTATCAAACAATAGAACCAATGGATTTTCTAGCAAAGCAATTTGTTTTTCTGAATTGTTGATGAAGTAAGGGGAAAGGTAGCCCCTATCAAATTGCATGCCCTCAACAACCTCAAGTTCGCTTTCTAACGACTTTCCATCTTCAACTGTAATCACGCCCTCTTTACCTACTTTATCCATTGCATCGGCAATTATTTTTCCAATTGTTTCATCACTGTTAGCCGATATAGAGCCAACCTGAGCAATTTCTTTTGTGGTTGTAGTAGCTTTTGATAATTTTTTTAACTCACCAACTAAAGCTGATACTGCTTTGTCAATACCACGCTTTAAATCCATTGGGTTCATACCTGCGGCAACGTATTTCATCCCTTCATGAACAATAGCTTGTGCTAATACCGTTGCAGTTGTTGTCCCGTCACCGGCAATGTCAGATGTCTTAGAGGCAACTTCTTTCACCATTTGAGCGCCCATGTTTTGGAGTCGATCTTTTAATTCAATCTCTTTGGCAACAGAGACGCCATCCTTGGTCACAGTAGGTGCCCCATAAGAGCGCTCAAGGATCACATTACGCCCCTTGGGGCCGAGGGTAACTTTAACTGCATTAGCAAGGATATTCACACCCTCAACCATACGGGCACGTGCGTCACCGCCAAAAATTACTTCTTTTGCAGTCATGTTGATAGCTCCTTAAATTGAAAAATAAATATGAGACGTGTCCAGCATTTGACTGGACAAATACGCAACTCCGTCTGATTACGTTTGTACAACCGCAAAAAGATCCTCTTCCTTCATGACGAGAAGCTCTTCTCCATCGACCTTAACAGTCTGTCCGCTGTACTTACCAAACAAGACGCGGTCTCCAACCTTGACATCGACTGGGCTAAGTTCACCCTTATCATTTTTTTTACCCGGTCCCACAGCTAGTATTTCTCCTTGGTCAGGTTTTTCTGCTGCTGAGTCTGGTATAACTATTCCTGAAGAGGTTTTAGTCTCGCTATCAATGCGTTTAACAATCACGCGATCGTGTAGGGGGCGCAGTTTCATTGCAACTCCAGTTGATGGGTCAGTTATGCAAACAAAACGCCAAAATGACTACTAATGCTCACGGTAATGAGAGTTGTTTAAAATTAGCACTCAGCTCTCTCGAGTGCTAAATGTAAAGGGTTTTATTAAAATAGCAAGGGCTTAATCAAATCTTTGCAATAAACAAGACTACTCGGGTCAACCAGTTATGGCGGCATCGTTAAGCAATCCATTTACACATGATGACCTCGCACAAAAAATACTACATTTGCCCAAGTCTAAGGGTAAAGCGGTGCGCTTGACAGCAAAGTTTTTCAGCCGTAATATTTGAGTGCGTTCATAGAGCAATCCTTGATCGCATGTTCCTAATGAGAGGCATCTGTGCCGCTCGCTTGAGGCGGTGGTAATTTTCCATCCCCGTCAAGCACCCGATCAAAAGCCTCCCGTGCTTTTGATCAAGCCCGATTTGGTTTCCCCGGTCGGGCTTTTTTATTTACGTGTGGGTTCAGTTAGGTTGGTGGCTAATGAATAACACTGGCGCAAGACATTGATTGAAGACAAATTTGTGTCAGATTGCCTTGATAAGACAGAATATTCATCAGGGAAAACTCTGTATCCAAACTCACTTGGTTGGTCAAAATGCCCAATGACGCGGCAGGTTGCACAGTAGTTTTTTATTTTTGATCGCTGCTGACTGGTGGTTAAACTCCGCCACGCGTCGCTCATTGACAATACTGGTGCAGGACTGGGTCGGAACTGGTTGCCAAAAAAATATCACTGATGATTTGAGTTCAATTCCGGCATCAAAGCCACTGACAAACAAGGACTTGCCGGATTTGGCTTCAATCAGGTCAATGACCCAGGTAACTGGGTCATGTGGGCGCATGTTTTCACGACTAAATGGCTATCGTTACTATAAGCGTGTGACTTTTTCGATTTGACGCATTGACGGATAACTCCTAAAAAATTTTATCAATTTCGGAACCAATGCCAGACAAACAAGGACTTGCTTGATTTGGCTTCAA
>JABMMT010000314.1 GCA_013205155.1 Betaproteobacteria bacterium
GGAATATGTTTCCTTGATCCGAACTTTTGTTACGGTTTCTAACTGCTGATTGGTGGTTGAGTGCCTCGTCTTGAGGCTTAAAAGGACTGCGATATGAAAAAGAAACTACTAGTACTGCTATTTTCGCTAACATCCTTAGCTCTAGTGTCTTGCGGTGGTGGTAATGATGGCGCTTCTACGGGAACTCCAGTGGTAGCACAGGCGACTCTTTTTAATCCGACTGCAAATGGTGGGTGTGGGAATAGTACGAATCTTGGTGGAAGTGGGGAGACCTTAACTGCTACTCAGTTCACTGCTTGTAGCAACGCTTTAATTGCTGCGACTACTGTGAACCAGTGCATTGCATTGGGAGGAACATGTGGTCAACCTTACTATGGTTGCTGGGGAGGATGGCTAGCCTATCCTGGGGCTAATTGTTATGCAGGTACTACTGGTGCAAACTAGTTTGCTATTAGCAGCACCCTTATTTAGTATCTTGTAGTAGATACTCTACTCACAGCTAGCCCTAACTACCAGCCACTCTTCGGAGTGGTTTTTTATTGGCTCCAAATAGAGTCTTACGTAATGGAGAAGTAGGGGGTGGGCATTAAGAAACCCAGATCTACTTAACCCACTGTACCCGTACCCCCTTAATCGACCGCTTCACTGCGCCAGCCTATACATAGTATTTTGCTCATGCAACCTTGAAATTTTCACCGATCTAGTGAAATTCCGTCTTTTCTTCATCTTTTGCCTATGCTACGATTTCATTGTGGATTTTCCACATTTCATTAAATCAATAATTTAGGAATCGTCCATGAAATTCCCCCAAGGTTTTACTCTTGTTGTTTGGAGTGCAATCATTAGCGCAGTAACAGTTACATCTAATGCATATGCCCAAAGTGCCTTTGCTGGCTTTTATGGACAGGTTTCTACTGGCTATGAAAGCAATCAGTTGGGAAGTTTGAGTGGCTCATCAAATGCGACTCCCTATGCTAAATCTGACGTCGCCATTACTGGGTCTAGTCAAACCTTTGGTGGCGCTCCATTAGTCTTGGGGGCAGGGTACTACTGGAAAGCTAGCGATAAATGGTTAATTGGTCTTGGCGCAGATTATTCAGCATTAACGCAAACTAGTTCTAATATTCCATACAATAGATCTAATGCAGCAGGTAGTACAGTTATTCCAGCTGGCGAAACACTTACAAATAATGGTACAACTTTACAACTATCTAATCGTTTTAATCTTTTCCTTACTCCTGCCTATGCAATTGATAAAGATAAATTGGTTTATTTGAAAGCTGGCTACAGTCAAGTAAGCACACAATATAATCGAACTACTTCTTTAACTAGAACAACAGCAAATGGAGTCTCGACTATATCTACAGGTGTAGGGGGAAGTCAGTCCTCCAATCAAGGTGGCTACTTAATCGGACTAGGGTACAAGCAAATTATCACTAGTGGATTATATGGATTTGTGGAAGGTAACTACATGGGCTATAGCGCTCCTTCCTATTCATGGACTGGTAATAATGCTATAGAAAAAGCCTATAGCGCTACCACAATTCCTAGTAGAACCGTAACTGCTAGCTTTGCCAGCCTCAACTCCTTTCAGGCATTAATTGGACTAGGTTATGCGTTTTAAGACGACATAGTCAGTTAATGCATGCCAGCCACTCTACGGAGTGGTTTTTTTATTTCTTTTCTATCGTCCTCGAAATTGCGATTGCCAGTTGTATTGGATCGCTTAAATTCAACTTAACATAACCCTTTGGTTTTCTGCCCTGAGTCCTAGTGGTACCCTCGGGGAACATCTTAATATGATGCCCCAAGTCCTCCAAGAAATGCAGTTTGGTAGACGTTTGCTGATGTCGCTCTTTAGCCTGCTTTGTATCTCTGCCATGTTTAAACTGCGGATGATTTTCCCCCGCCAATGTATTGCGAGATTTGTGGGCGCCATGCATGCGGCATGATTTACAACCATAGGCTGCTGGGTTCATGCATTGGAGACCAGTTCTTTTGCATTTCACAACGCATTGCGTAGCGCCTTTTTTAACTGAGGGGAGGGGCATCGCTAGATTCCGATCATAAGTTACATCATGTGTAAGGGGTCTTTTGAAGACCATTTTTCTTTTTAAACGCTTAACCTATGCAAACACCCCAACTATCAATTCTGTTCGTATCAAGATATGCATGTCGCTATCCTTGATTTCTTGAGAACCTTGCTAATCTTGAGTATCTTCATATGGGTGAATATCCTTAAATACATCCACATTCTTTCAAATAGTCTGAGATGAGGGTCGGTAAGGATATGGAAGATAAGCAAGGCACTCAAGATTTCAAAGATGTTCAACATACTCATTTGCCTTTTGCATTGCATCTTCGGCAGAACTTAACCAAACGCCTTTCACTAAACCCCCATCGATTGAGATGTACCACCCGCCTGTTTTCGCTTGTTTTACAGTCGCTAATCCACCGCCAGCATTCCTATAAAAGCCGCCATTTTTTGCTGGACGCCATCCTAATTTGGGAGCTGGTGCAGCTAGGCTTTTGTCTCCATCAATAACCCATTTTTCCATTAGTGCTTGAGCCTCCTCGGGCTTATCAAAACTATCCCGTAAAAATTTGCCGTCATAGACTCCACTCCATTCACCATCTTTTCTTTTAAAGACAGTCATCAAATCATCTTTATCAATAACGTACACATAATTGCCATTACCATTTTGGTTCCAATCAGACATGATTTTCTCCTTTCAAATGAGTAGATTTAGGGCTTATCTTGTTCAATGACCAGTACCAAGAGTCCCCAGTCTTTTGGGATTTAATTTCCAACTCCTCCTTGGCTCTTTGTAAAGATGCTTTTGAAATACCTGCTTTTTTAGCAAGATCTTGTATTTCAAGGACAGGCTTTGATTTTTTGGATAATTCTTCTTCTAAGAATTCTTTTGCTTCGTCAACTGCGCTAGGCTTAGCTTTTTTCTTAGATACCAAAAGTTCAGATACAGATCGCTCTGTAGCTTCTAGCCAAAAGATTTTGGAAGTTTTAATATCACCTGCAGGATTAGGAAATATCTTCTCAATGATTTCATATCCATAACCTCGCTTATCATCACCAATATTATTTTTAACGGGTAGCATAAAACGGGTTTGTAAAGCTTCATCTTCACCGACTAGATAGGCAACTCGAGCTACTGCAATCCAAGCAGTTGTGCCATTAAAACGCTGATGTGCGCCACCTTCGGTTCTTTTGTTCAAGTGAACAACTAATAATATAAAGGCGCCTGTTTCATTGGCTAGCTCTTGGAGTGGGGCTAATAGCCTTCTAACATCTGAATCTTTATAGGTATCAGTTTTCCCCCCAATATAGGCGTTTGGCGGATCAATAATAATTAGCCTAACATCGCCAAGTTCATGTGCCTTTTGTTTGAGAGTTTCTACATCTGTATCGAGCTGAAAATAGTCTATTTCCTTTTTAGCATTGCTGACGCCTTGTACGATATGTACTTTAGACAATACAGCGCCAGCCGCCTCCAGTCTTGGTCTGATGGTTCTAGCTGCATCATCTTCATTGGCAAGAATAATGACGCTACCAACATCTCTAAATGGCTTGTTATCGGGCGATCCTTTGCCGCTGGTTGCTAGAGCCGCTAAGTTAATGGCAATCTGAGATTTACCCAGTCCTGGATTTCCTCCAATGACACCTAACATGCCCAGTGGGAATATATCCTGCACAAGCCACTCAATAGGTTCTGCTTTTACTTGATCAGCACTAATCGTAATAAGACCGATATTTTGCTTAGTGGATTTTGACTTTCCATTAGCCTGCCCATTATCAGGAAAATCTTTAGCACCTTGATATCCATACTGTTGTGCAAAGTGAAATAGGCTTCTATAAGTGATGCCCTTGCTTGGATCATAGCTATTCCATACACCATCAAAGTCAATCTCATCAAATAGATCACCTTTTTCGCTATGTTCTAAGGCGATGTCTCTACCGCAAGCCCAACCCAAAGCTGCTATTGCCCAAACTTGATTGCGCCAATCTACTCGGTTGCCATGTTCATTCGGATCTGGGTCGATATGGCTGAGTATGCCTTTAAGGTACGATATATTTTCAAGCGTCTCTGGTATTACTGGCTGCACAAAAGTTGTTGCTTTAACCTTCTTTTCTAGTGGCGGTAGTTGGGCAAAGGCTTTTTGTAGTACGTTCTCAAATTCTTCGATGTGGATAAGCTTAGACATGGCTTACCTCTTCTACAAATCTTCCTTGAACAGGATTTTTAGGATCTCTAAAATTATTTGTCATTGGAATACGCATTACTCGAGCAGTATCTGTCGTGACTTCACCATCCACATCCAAACCAAAGCTTTCCGCAATAGCTCTTAACATCAGAGCGTCTTTGAGCCATTCATCTGGTGATAGGCGATGTTGGCTGCACCAAAAAACCTGAATACCGTGTCCCGACATATTGATATACGATGGCATCGGCATACTAAAGTTTTTAATAAAGGATAAAAAGTCTTTGAGTGCGTCATCAGGACTTGAGTATTTACCTCCACCGTGACTATCAATATCGAGCCACATTGAGCAAAGGCTTTTAACGCCTATCTTTTTTCTACCAGTTGTCTTGTCTGGGAAAGTACCCATGCTTACGTAGATATTGCATTCGTCTTGATAGCGCTGGATCAGCTTAATCAGTTCAGCTTTATCTTGAAAATAAAAATCACGCCAAACATGAGGTTTCCCAATGCTAAAAAAGCCTGCGCCTTCACGAACATCATTGAGCCATTGATCTAGCTCTTTTGGGATATGCGAGTTAAAATTGTGCATAATAAGTTAGTCCTTTAATTTCTTTAAACGGGGATTTTGGGGTTAGAGCCAAATTTGGATTGCAGTCCTTTTTGGCTCGTTTTGTTTGAGGGGTCATTGGCTTGAACCCTTTGCTTCAAGCCAATCCATGACTGCCTGTAATTTCCAAACCTTTACAGTTGGCGATAAAACGATTGGCGGAATGAGCTTACCTTGGGCTACCCATAGGTTTATGCAACTTTTAGATAGGGTGGTTAATTTAGATAGCTCATTTATCCTTACTAGTTGGTGAGCATCTAATTCATGCCTCTGTTTAACTTCTTCCCAGTTGCGAACTTCTTGTATGGCAGAATTAGCTTTTTTTACATCCTGCACAAGATCAGTTATTGAC
>JABMMT010000033.1 GCA_013205155.1 Betaproteobacteria bacterium
CGGATGTGGATCGTCTCTCTATTCGTTTTGAAACTTTTATTGAAGAGTTCACGAATATTTTGCAACGTCAGACTGCTGGTCGATAAGAGAAAAATAAGTCATGGCCACTTCCTCATTGCGTAAATCCAAACGTCGGGCAATGTCTGACATCAATGTGGTTCCATACATTGATGTCATGTTGGTGCTTTTAGTCATCTTTATGGTTACTGCACCAATGGTCAATCCAGGAGTTGTTAATCTACCTACGGTTGGTGGCGCTAAGGTGCAATCACTCCCGCCTGTTTTCCTCACGATTGACGCAAATGAAAAAGTGATCGTACGTAAAGAAGGTGAACCTGTTCAAATACTCGATAAATTTGAACTCGGTGCATTTGCAAGATCACAAGCCGAGAAATCCGCAGAACAGCCCGTTGTGCTTGCTGCTGATAAGTCTATTAAGTATGAAGTGGTGATGGATGTCATGTCCAAACTCAAAGAGAATGGTGTCAAGCGGGTTGGCCTGGCAGTAAAGAGTCAATAAGCCCTTGAATTTAGCCTGCACTGCATCTTCATAAGTCATGACAAGCGCGCAAATCTCTCAAAATCTGTTTGGGCAAAGGGGTGGTGGTATACCTGATCGTGAACGCGGTCGACTCACCAAAGAAGAAAGTACTAAACGCGCCTTTACTTTTTCTTTAATTGCGCACCTAGGTTTAGTAGCCTTTCTGGTTATTGGCATTAGCTGGAAAAGCATCACTCCAGCTGGAATTGAGGTGGAACTTTGGGATTCAACACAACAAGTTGAAACACCTCCTGCCCCAGAACTCAAAACAGAAATAAAAGAAGAGGCGGCCGATATTGTTGTGAAGAAAAAACCAGTAGAAAAAGAACCGCCTAAAAAAGAAAAAGAGGTGGTTAAAGAGCCACCTAAGCCAGTAAAAGCTGCTCCTCCAAAAGAAGTACCTAAAAAAGTAGAGCCCCCTAAAAAGGTAGAAGCTCCAAAACCAGCTGCACTTACTCCCGCACAAATTAAGGCGAATGCCGAGGCAGATAAACGACGTGAAGCCAATATCGCAAGCTTACGAGGTATGGCTAGCAATGATGGTGGCACAGGCGGATCGGTTGGCAGCGGAGTTGGCGGGGGTGGCAATGCACCCCCTGGGTGGAGCGATAAAGTCATTAAGAAAGTGCGCGCCAACATCACTTTCAACGCAGATTCCTTCAAAGGCAACAAACAAACCGTGGTTCAGGTGCGTTTAGCCCCTGATGGCGCTATCCTATCTAGGACAATGACTTCTAGTAGCGGCGATAATGCTTGGGATCAGGCTGTTTTAAGTGCGATTGATGCAACCCAGAGTTTGCCTCGCGATGACAATGGACAATTCCCGACATTAACACCCGAACTGAAATTAAAACCAAAGTAAATATCACCATATGATGAATTCAATCGCACGGACTTTGCAAAAAACCATTCTGATTTTCAGTGCTAGCGTGTTGAGCTTATTAAGCCTTCCTAGCTTTGCTCAAATGAGTATTGAAATTACTGGTGTTGGTCAATCACTCTATCCCATCGCTGTGATGCGATTTAAAGATGAGGGTAAGTTACCTACCAGCGTCACTGACATCATTCGCCAAGATCTAGCACGCAGTGGTTACTTTAAAAATATTGAAAACGGTAACGCTAGCGAGAGTGGCGAAGACGCGCCAAACTATAGTGCTTGGGCTGCCCGTGGAGCCAATGCTTTGGTTGTGGGCTCGGTAGTGCAAAAGGGCGCTGATCAATTTGATATTCAATACAGACTATTTGATATCCGTAAATCCCAGAGTCTTGGTGGCTTAAACATTAATTCCAGCGCCGATAATCTGCGCGCGGCCGCTCATAAAATTGCCGATGACATCATCATGAAGTTATTAGGCGAACGTGGTATCTTTTCAACACGCTTGTCCTATGTGATTAAGGATGGCAAACGTTTTCGCCTTGTGATCTCTGATGCCGATGGGCAAAACATTCGTAATGCCATGTCTAGTGGTGACCCGATTATTTCTCCATCATGGTCACCTGATGGCAAGAAGGTTGCTTACGTATCTTTTGAGGATCGCAAACCAGTCATTTACATTCATGAACTAGCAACTGGTCGTCGTATTGCTCTCTCCAATCAAAAGGGTAATAACAGCGCACCCGCATGGTCACCTGATGGCAAAAAGCTAGCGATCTCATTATCTAAAGATGGCAATACGCAAATCTATAGCATCAATGCTGACGGTTCAGGCTTACAGCGCTTAACTCGTGGTAACACGATTGATACCGAACCCCAATATTCTCCTGACGGTCGCTCTATTTATTTCACCAGCGACCGTGGTGGCAATCCTCAGATTTATCGTATGAGCGCAGAGGGCGAACAAGTTGAGGGTGGTAAACGCGTCAGCTTTAAGCAAGGCTTTGTAACTTCACCACGCATCTCTCCTGATGGAAAATATTTAGCCTATATCGCCAATGTCGGCGGCGGCTTCCGTCTTTACATTATGAATCTAGCCACAGGTGACTCACAGGCACTAAGCGATGGGACCAGCGATGAATCACCGTCTTTTGCTGCCAATGGAAAGTACGTTCTCTACTCAACCAGGGTTGGCAACAGACGGGTTTTAGCAGCGGTGTCTGTTGACGGTAATACCAAGCAGATATTGAGCATTCCAGGTTCTGATGTACGTCAGCCATCCTGGGGCCCTTTCATGGATTAGTGACAAGGCATTAAAGCGGCGGATTTCTATAAGCTTTATATCAATTTAGGTAGTTCTAGTTCTCTAAGGGGTTAAAATAATTGCTATTAATTAATTTATTAGCTAATTTGTAGAAAAAGGAAGCCTAAATGACAATCTCAACCACACGACGCGCCGCCACATTTGCACTCTTAGGAGCTAGCGCTTTTTTAGTAGCCTGCTCATCCGGCGTGAAATTAGATGATGTTGATGGCACTGGCACTGGTGCTGCTGCCGCAGATGGAAAAAGTAGCTTTGGCTCACAGCCATGGAACGATCCTAAGAGCCCATTATTTGAAAAAAGTATTTACTTCGGTCTTGATGAATACACTGTTGAAACTAAGTATCAAAAAATGCTGTCTGCTCATGCTGGCTACCTTAAAGCTAATCCAAAGCAAAAAATCATTATTCAAGGTCATACCGATGATCGTGGTACTGCCGAGTACAACTTAGCATTAGGCCAACGTCGTTCTGATGCCGTTCGCAAATCATTAAATTTGATGGGCGTATCGAATGATCAAATGGAAGCTGTCAGCTTTGGTAAAGAAAAATCAAAAGTAGAAGGCAACAATGAAGCTGCTTGGGCAGAAAATCGCCGCGCTGATATTGCCTACATCACCAACTAATGTTGATTGTTTCTACCCTGTTTAAACAAACGCTCTCACGAGCGTTTTGTTTAAGTGCTGCTGCTGTTTTCTGCTGTACATCAACAAGTGCCTGGGCACTATTTAATGATGATGATGCTCGCAAAGCCATATTGGATCTGCGTAAATCAGTTGCGACCACCCAACTTGAACTACAAAGTCAGATTGATAAACTCAAGTCAGAAAATGCTGAGCTACGTGGCAAGATTGAGAATATAGAGAAGCAAGGCGAAGATATTTCTAAAAGCCAAAAGACTTATTACAAAGACCTCGATAGTCGTATTGGTAATATTGAGCCCCGTACTGTCACGATTGAAGGTGTTACTGGCTCAGTTCAGCCTGCTGAGACTAGCGCTTATGACGATGCCTTAAAGCTATTTCAAGGTGGAAGCTTAAAAAAAGCTGACTCAGAATTTTCAATATTCATTACTCGATTCCCTAAAAGCCCATACGAACCGCTAGCTATGTTCTGGGGTGGCAATAGCAAATATGCCACTAAGGATTACAAGGGAGCAATTACTCAATTGCAATCTCTCATTGCTCGCTACCCAAATCATCCCCGCCTTCCTGCTGCGATGTTGACAATCGGAAACTGTCAGTTAGAGATGGGCAATAAAGCAGCAGCCAAGAGAACATTTATTGAGATTGCTACTCAGTATCCTGGTACGGATACTGCAAAAGACGCACAACGGCTGCTTGCTGCCACGAAGTAATTATCCGTAATGTCTTCGTTGTCTGCAGCCTTTTCACATTTTGCTCCACGCAAACCTGATGCGCCTGCAGTGATCTTGTTTTCAGGTGGCCTTGATTCCAGCACCATTCTCGCCTTAGCAAAAGATCTTGGTTATGCACCATATGCGCTATCAGTAGCTTATGGTCAACGTCATTCTTCCGAGCTAGCTGCTGCAAAACATATTGCAAAAAAGATGGGGGTTATTCGTCACGAAGTGGTGAACTTAGACCTCACTCGCTTTGGTGGTTCAGCCCTGACAGATTCGGCTATTGCCGTTCCTATCAAGCCTGCTAGTGACCAAGAGATTCCTGTCACCTATGTTCCAGCGCGCAATACGATCTTGCTCTCACTAGCATTAGGCTGGGCCGAATCCTTGGGTGGATTAGATGTGTTCTATGGTGCTAATGCCGTTGACTATTCTGGTTATCCAGACTGTCGTCCGGAATACGTTGCATCATTCGAAGAAATGGCTAATCTAGCAACTAAAGCTGGTGTAGAAGCCATTAATCACGAGAATCGCTTTCGAGTACATGCTCCTATTATCAATATGAGTAAGGCTCACATTATTGAACTGGGAAGCACTCTTGGAGTGGATTACTCTCAAACCGTTTCTTGTTATCAAGCAAATGATTTGGGGGAAGCCTGCGGTGAATGTGAGTCTTGCCGCTTAAGGCAAATAGGCTTTAAACAAGCTAATCTGAGCGATCCTACAAGGTATCGAATAAGCTGATATTAGGCTGCATGTAACTCATCTACTTGTTGAATTAAGCTTTGAGCCGGTATTCTGAGCATCGAATGTAACTTCCAAATCATCTTTAAAGTTAATGGGCGTTTGCGATTTAGGATTTCATAAACACGATTTAATCCGCCAATCATTGGCTGCAAATCCTTAGGAGTTAAACCAGCTTGCTCCATTCGAAACTTAATAGCTTCAATGGGATCGGGTGGAGCTATAAAATAATGCTTAGCTTCATAAGCTTCAATCAACATTAGCAACATTTCAAACCGATCTGCTTTTTTACTACCAGGCAAAGGTTCGTGATCTACAAAATCTGATGCCTCAGCTAAGGCTGCTTCATATTCTTCTTCGGTACGAATAGGTCTTAAATCTTTCATATACCCTCCATCTTCACTGTCTTTGCGTCAATGCTGTCATAAGCAGCATGAGTTCCTATAAATTTTATATACAGCACACCAATTCGATATGCGACTGCCACAATTAAACGGTAATCATTACCTTTGATATTAAATACAACACGATTATTACCAATAAAACTAGCGTTTCTATACTGATTTTTTATATCTTGGGGAGACTGCCAAGTGGCACTAATTGCTTCGTTGTACCAAGCACTTAAAGCTTGCTCTGAATTCTTATGAACCATCCAAAACTGTATTAAGTGCTTTTTGGCTATTACCCTCATTCAGTGATTATAGTCCCAAAATGGGACTATTGCAAGTAGGGTCTAAAGAGCCTAAACAGACTAGGACTAATTAAATTTCATCATGCGCGCCACATATCGAGCAATCAGATCAATCTCAAGGTTCACCAAGTTGCCCTGCTTAAGTTTTCCTAGAGTCGTATTCTCAAGAGTATGAGGGATGATATTGATATCGACTATGCATGCGGTCGTTGTATCTTCTGTTTTATTTACAGTCAAAGAAACACCGTTAACCACAATCGACCCCTTATAAGCTAGATAAGGGGCTAGTTCCTTAGGTGCTTCGATCCGAAGAAGCCAAGAACCATAATCATCTGCTGCAATCTGTGCAAAGTGAGAAACCTTGCCAACACCATCCACATGGCCGCTCACTAAATGACCACCTAAGCGATCATTTAAACGCAATGCCTTCTCTAAATTAACTGGGCCAGTTTGATCTAAGCCTACTGTCTTGCTTAATGACTCTCGCGAAATATCCAGAGTAAAGGTATTACCTTCAAACTGGGTCGCAGTCATACAAGCCCCTTGAATAGCAATGCTATCGCCAAGTACCACGTCATCTAGATAGCCTGCTGGAACCTCAACAAGTAAATGCAAACCATCGCCCTTTTCTTGAGCGCTTTTGATTTGACCAACGGCAGTAATGATTCCTGTAAACATGGGTCAATTTTAATTCCGAATCAAGCGAAGACGTAAATCTGGTCCAAAGAGGCTCTGATCGATAATTTGCCAATTCTCACGAACCTCCAACTGCTGCAATGGTGTGACATTCGCCATGCCAATACCATCACCCATAAAGA
>JABMMT010000315.1 GCA_013205155.1 Betaproteobacteria bacterium
GTCTTGGATAGACCAGTCATGGCCATTACCTCCTTGAGCCTTATGAAACGTCCTGGGTCTTGAGTCAAGTTAACAACTAATGCTGTTAGCAAGTTTGGCTTAGTTCAAAAAGATGCGCAACAGGATGATCAGGACATTAATTGGACATTAATTGGACATGCAATAACATGTCTGGATTTTGTCTGGATTAATGTCTGCTTTTCTGGATGTAATTAGGATTATTAAGTGGCAGACTTTTGATTGCAACCAGCTTTAACTATTGACAATGGCCAAAACAATTCAAATGCTTCAGGATCTAATTACAGCAACTAAGCGACACGAAAATAAAGTAGAAGGATCGCCTACAACCATTGCTGCGGTAAAAATGTTGTTCATGAGTTTGCAACGAGTTAGTTCCATCGCTGGAATGAAATGGGTAGAGATTGACGAGAAGCAGAATCTGTGGCGAGTACCAGCAGACCGCATGAAGAATGGCAATGAACATCTAGTGCCACTAACAGTACCCATGAATGATCTGTTGGATTCCATACGGAAACTACAATTCAACCAAGATTTTGTATTTCCCTCACCAAGGGGAGGACAAGGCCATCTAAATCCATCTTCTATAAACCAGTATTTGGGAAAGATTGGTTATAGAGCCCATGATATTAGGGCCCTGTCGTTAGCAGTTAGCCAGGAAGTACTTGGCTTCTCAGCTAAATTAATTCAACGTCAACTAGCTCATTCTATTGTTGACAAAATGAGCCAAGCTGATGCTAAATCAATGTGTATTGAGGAGAGGAGAAAACTTACGATTGAATGGTGCCAGGCACTTTTAGGGCAGGGTCTGGAGCTATGAGTTCTTAAGCAAGCTGGAATAATGCTTCCCTTGATAATAGATGAACTAAATTGTTTATTTGTTATCAAGTTCTTACTGTGGTAAAGTTTTTTGCACAGAAGAGTAATGCTCCACATTCGAGCAGGCTTTTTGAATATGGCCAGAAGATCAGGCTAAAGAAGAGCAATAGTAGTCACTAAGCTTGAATACATTTACTGTAAATTGCAATAAAAAATAATGAATTTAATTGGATATTCGTTTAATTCTTGATATCAATGACGAACGACTGTTGCCTTTTTTGTGATTCTTTATCTTCTAATGTTAGCTGTTCTCTTTCTTGCTCCATTCTGATCACCAAGTAACATCAACAGAAATGAACAACCTTTCAATCAATCAAACTAATAGCGATTGCGCAGATGACTACTATGACGAGCTGCTTCGATCTGCTGAACATTTATTTGAGCTTGGAATCGAAGTGGTTCCATCAATTAATTACTCTTCGCCAAGTGGTGAATTTACTGGTTTAGATGAATTGCATGATTTTCAAGATTCATTAGGATTGAGTGATGCTGACCCAGCAGATTTTGGCCTAGAGGGTACAGAGATCTGTGGGGATTGGTCATCAGATGATAAATTTTTTAATGGGTTCTTTGCAACTCATATTTGTGATGATGGAAACTATAGAATTACAAGACCCTCCTTTGATTATACATTGGAAAATGTACATAGTACTATTCGACTAGCGAAAAAATTTAATTTTGGAAATCAATTTGGAATATCAGCAAGTACTAATTCATTTAAACATTGCATGAACTCTGGATGTATGGATCCAAATGCGATACTAGTAACAAATAAATTTGAATTAAATAATTGCCCTTTACCTAAAGATTTGCGAATTGAATATAATGGGCTGGAAATATGGACATACGCTTATGTGAATTTTAAAGATGATTTCTTTGCGGGTTTCAGCAGAGAAGGGACGTACGGGTGTACAACAAGTCCATTGGAGGTAACAATTGTTAAATATGGAATAAGGCCATGTTATCCATCAATTGTCTCTAATAGGCGTATTCAATTGTTTAATCCTATTTTTAATAGCAAAATATATATGATTAATTCGAAAGCAGACTTTAATAAGTTTGCTGCAAAATTAAGAGATTATGAAATAATAGAAGATGAAAAAGATCCGCATGATTTTTGTATTTCGCCAGAAGAAGATGAGCAGTGCTTTCAGCTAGCCATAAAAGCATTTGAGGCTGAACGATTAAAATTTAACCATAAACAATCAAATGATAATTTAAATGCCTCGGTAAATAATGCGATTAAGTGTGCACAGAATGAAATCCAAATTAACGAGATATTCCCTCCTAAAGTTGCCAATGCGCTATCTTTGCTGAGTAAATCTTTCCCATACGATGATATTAGCGTAGCAATGGCATTTATTACAGGGGCTGCAGGAATGGTAAAACTTGGTACAAAGGTAGAGGGCAGTAGGGCTACTAGATATCTAGTTCCCATTAATTTTTATACCGCACTTGTTGCTAAATCAGGTAGAAAGAAATCACCCTTACAAAACTCTTTTGTAAGAAATCCAGCAACCAGTGTTTTAAGTGAAGTGGCTAAGCAAAATGATAATATTTATAAAAATTGGCAGGAATCCTCCCGCGGTAAAACCAAGGATGATAAACCGCCTAAGCCTGTACCCATAGATTTGAGGATAAGTGACTACACTGCAGAGGCACTTGTTATAACGTTAAAAAGAAATGATGAGCTTGGTCTACCTTTACTGATAGAACGAGATGAAATCAACGGATTATTCAACAGTCTCAATATGTATAAGGGTGGTAAAGGTGCAGATGAACAGCAGTTATTAGAGTTATATGATGGTGGTGCTTATCGATCTATTAGACAAAGTGACTCAACAAGAGGTTTTCAAAGATCAGCTGTTAGTATTTTTGGCGCAGTTCAGCCAGAAATTTTATTTGATCTAATTTCTTCTGGCGACGCTAGCGGAAAATGGGCACGATTTATCTTTGTGCCATTACCGGATAACACCAAACAATTACCAATAAATTTTAGTGATGAGATGAATGCTGAGCTTGACAAGCAAGAAAATCTTCTACAGGATGTAATGTACAGTATCTATAGGCAAAATAAAGTTACGTATAGACTTGATAATAAAGCTATCAAATTATTTAGTGAATATGAGTTTGGGAAACAAAACGATGTTCAGAGTGCAGAATTGTCAGCGCAGTCTTCTCTTTATGGTAAATCAGCAGGTAAGGTTTTAAGGTTGGCTGGTATTTTACATATTCTATGGAACTACGATAATAATAATTGTCAATCTACTGAAATATGTATCAAAACTTTAAATATAGCAATTAAAATTATTGATTATTTGGATTGCTGGATGCTTGCAATGCATGCCAATGTTGCAGGTACTCATCACAATAAACTAGATTCCTTTGCAAAGCGTATCCACGATATTGCCCTTAAGTCAAATGCATCAGTGAGTTGGACTGAGATTCGTAACCACATGAGTTCAGTTGAAAAGTCAGGTAAAACAAAGCCTGATGCAGAGAAAAGTATGCAAGCTTTAGTGGAAATGAATCTAGGAGAAATCTCTATTGGTGATCGGGGAGGCTTGTATTATAAAGCAATTAAAACTTTCTAGAAGAATAATGAGGAATATGTTCTCCCCTATCTAAATTCAGCTAGGTTATCCCACTGACAAATATCAACCCTTCGCATACGAGAGTGTAACCAGACAGCATTCACGAGCTAGCATATGGAGATGAGACTCCTGCAGGCTTTGACTTTAACGGCTTGCATATCTGGCCTTACGTGCATTTCTCCAGCAATATCTCAATCGTTCGAGCTGGAGGAAGCAACGTATAAGGCAAAAGAGGTGTTGGACCAAATCTTTGCTTCACAAGGACTTCGCAAGCCAAGAATTAAAATAGTAAATAGCGTACTTGGTTCTACGCTTACTCGATGTTCCTCGAACGGAGAGCATGGGTACACCGAGGTTACCAAGCAGTCGGGCCCATTCTATTGCCCGTCAGAGCACACTTTTTATATGCCAGCAAGATTTCTTGAGGTGTTTTTATACGAATACGGACCAGGGGCCGTTTCCTTCGTGGCGGCTCACGAAATAGGCCACGCATACCAGAGTCAAATGGGCTGGCAAAAACCGCCTCCACATAATGAATGGCAAGCAGATTGCATAGCAGGTGCTGCAATGAGAAATCCTGCCTTTAGCGCTCGCGAGATAAATCAAGCGGCAAAGGCTGCATTTTCCCTTGGAGGGGGATCGGTTCATGGATCAGGGAGTGGGCGGAAAGATTCATTCATGAAGGGACTTCAACTTGGAATCACGGGATGCAATCGATGAAAACCATTGGATACCGTTTGAGCCTCATCATTACCGTGATAGCAGTGAATGCTGTAGTCACAGCAGCTCCTGGTGGAGCAGTACAACCTGGAACTATTAATTGCAATGGTCTTCAAAACTTTCTGACCGCACGCAGCAAATACGGACGGTCCGCACTGCCTCAGTTATGCAATCGGAATTTCACATGGCGAGGGAGAATCGATTGCTCGAAAGGCCTGCCTGTCTCAAGATATGACGTAAGCATGGCGGATGCTGAATGGATTTGCAAAAAGTTGATTTATGCAAGAGGAGATGAGCTCCCATATCGGGAACTAAGATCATTACTAGTCTTAAGCGGGGCAATCCCTAAGTCGTCAACAACTTTATTGGTAAACCTCTCAGGTCAAAACTTTAAAGAGGTGAGCTGCGGAAATCGCCTATGTACTTCCACATGGATGCTGCCAGACGAGACGGTTATTCATGTCACACTCAGAAGGGATGGGGATCATCTCGCAACATACGAATAGGCCGTTAATTCTTTTAGAGGAGAAGTGAGGGATATGTTCTCCCCTATATAAATTCAGCTGGTGCAGTACTTTTCCCTTATGAGGGATAAGGGATCGAGCATCTGAATATTGTTTTGTATGTTCCAGCTGGAGCCATAATCAAATCAACAAAACTTTCTCTAGACCAGAGGTTGCATCTAGTTGGTACGTCCCGCCCTCCTTAAGCGAGAAGCTGGCATCGCCTGAAAAAAAGCTGATTATGTTTGTAGAAAATGCTGGCGGCGAGTTCAGGCAAAGATCGGATAAATTCCCGCTGATCAAAGCCAATGTTCGCAGCTCCCCACGATGCCTTTTGACGGCCTTTTAATCAGCCCCGGGATTAGATTCTTACTGTAATTGTAAACACTCAATTGTGTGATGGTCTAAGTTTATGGTACCCACCTGAGGAGATAAGAAAATGAAGATATTACCAAGGCTCCATGGAAGTCAAGGTCTTGTTGTTTTTATTGGTTTTTTCTTCTGTTTATTTGCTGGTACTACAGCCGTTAAGGCTCAATGTTCTCTAACCAGTTGGATGAGAAATGGCTACTGCTATGATTGGGGTAATAGCTTTTCAGGTCAGACAGTAACAGTTATTAAATCCAATGGTAAGTATGTAATAGCTCAAACGCCAATAGGTATTTTGTATGGAGAATTTTTTAATAATATTGGTGATGTGGTTTTAAATGCTGGTAATCAACAGATATGTTGTTACGGTCAAAGATCCACTGGTAGGCGATATGGATACTGTTCTCTTTGTGAGTAGATATTATCTAAATTAACTCCTGGCTATGGCATCACAGTTGCAATTCCTTGCTCCCTTGTTCCCTTGCTCCTTCATAGTTACTTTCATTGCAGCGCAACATTTCACGAGAGACTAGTCATGGTTTCTGCATTGGGAGCACAGGTTAAATCCAGCATGCTTGATTACTGGAAACCTCTGTCCCAATATAATTTAATCACAATAAATTAAACTTATAATTATAAGGAAAATTCGGTTTTTGAGAAAATGACGACAACTCCGCAGAAATCAAAGAACAATGGATGCTTAGTAGGTTGTGGTTCAATCATTCTCTTTTTATAGTTAGTGGAATACTAGGGACTTTAATAAAACCAATCGCAAAAACACCATAACAAGAAAAGCAGGAAAAGGTAGAGATGGCAAACAAATGGTATATTAAAACATCAAATTATAGCTGTGAAAGATCCTTTAAAGAAGACCTGTGCAAACCAAGCAGTTATAAAAGAAGAGGTGATTTTATAACTACGAGTGATAATGGGGAAGAAAAAGTTGTTATATGGAAGTTTAGTGCAGAGAATGGATTTGGAGGGACGAATGTTGGAGGTGCTACTTGTAGCATAAGCAGGAAAAATGGAGGAGAATATAATGTAAGTCAAATAAAGGAATAATAACTTAGCAACAAGACCAAATAGGTTGCCCGTTTCTTGAAGTTCCAATTTGGGTACAACTCCCTCTATTTGAAACATAATATCCTTCAACAACAGTACAAGAATTAGAACGTGGATTAACTATCCTCTCAATGAATGCTTCTCTTATGGGATTATATGTCGGTGGACTATAAACTGGAGATCCACCTCCCCATCCAGGAGGCATCACAACATAAGGGTTCGGTGGTGGAATATCATACAAACCATACTGAGCAAAAGCAGGAAGGGAAGGAACAAGTACGAATAAAGGAAGCAAAAAGAGAGGACAACGAGACATAACGGGATGAGACGGGAGAATGAAAATACTATAAATCAAAAACTAGAAGCAAAAACAGATTGATCCTGTGACAGGAAGAAAAGGATATTAGGGGTCAAAATCTATAGTCACAGGGTCACATAGGTGTATGAAAACCCAAGGCATATGATCAGCGCTCAGGCCATGAAGGAACACCTGATCGAAGTACAGGCCTTTGCGCGATGCATCGTGGCAAGTCTGAGCGCAGGGTCACTGGGGTCGTCTGACTCATCGGCGTTGATTACCCATGTAGCGAAGCCCGCATCTTTGAACAAATGTCCAAGTACCATTTGTACAGGAGGCATAACAGGCTTCCAAAAGGTGTCATCTGTCCTGACGGTCAGCGAACATGCAAATCTTTAAAACTAAATGGACTGGCGAGCGACTTTCACCCAGACGGCGCCTTCTCTACTCCATGTGGAGACCGCCTACAGACGGAAGAACCTTCGGCGTACAGACGGTTGACGTTACAAGCCTTCTTGAATGTATCAAAAAAAGCAATGCTGCCTCTTCTGGCCCAAAAATAACCATTACTCACGCGTTAAGCAAGGGCATTGGAACAATAGCTCTTGATGAAAAATACAATCTGAATGGGCATTTTTTCATGGGTAGGTTCCTCAGGCATAACACCAAGGATGTCGGCGTTCTGGTCACGGCCAGGGACGGGAAAGATCTTGGGGCTGTTAAAATATCTTCAATAGATAGAAAAACGTTAGAAGAGATCTCGGCTGAGGTGAAATCATATGCAGAAGCCTTTCGCAAGCAGGAGGGAAATACCGACCATAAAAAAGCGTCGAACGTCCTGTCTTCTCTTCCCTTTTTTATGATCCGTGCGTTAGTAGATGTGGTCGGTTTTTTAAACAACCGGCTGGGTATTTCCACCAAAGGTTATCCTTCGAAGGAGTTTCCCATGGGCCGACTTATAATATCTTCTCTGATGACGTACGGGGTCGACATCGCGTTTCCTCCACTTGTCGCCTCAATGCATATGCCTGCAGCAGTCGTAATTTCAGCCGTGCATTCCAAGGTTGTGGTTTTTGAGGGAAAACCTGCGGTTCGGAAAGTCGTCAATCTCTGCTGGACCTTTGACCACCGTTTCTCTGATGGGGTTGATCTGGCCAAGATCGCTATCGAAGTTAGAAACCTCTTTGAGAATCCAGAGGCACTTTTTCTTGCGCATAATTAAAAAGATTCTTTGAGTTTATTTAGGGCACCTCGAAAAATCACCGTAGATCAGAAGCCCGCAACAGGTAGTAGATGTTCTGCGCATGATTCTTATACGCTATATAGATTAGTCTTTAGATTGAGTATTCTGACTTTAAGATACGACCAGGCAGTCTCTTCTAATACTAGAGATCAAGATTTCTGGATTTATACGGTTTATCGATTTATTTTTATGACTATTTTTTAATTTGCATTACGTATGTCCATTCGTGCTCGGTGCAGTCCACCACTTTCTTCCCATTGCAGATCAAAATAGTAATCTTTTGGATTTGCATCTTTTGGGAGTTGAATAACGTTAGCAGTGCCAAC
>JABMMT010000316.1 GCA_013205155.1 Betaproteobacteria bacterium
GCGAAAATCCACAGGCTGCTGATAAGCCTGCCGCAGGAACTGCACTTGGTTACCTAGCAATGCGCTTTCCTTGCGGCAAAAAATAATCTAGGCACACGAGCTTATTCAAATGACATTCAGAGGATTAGTTAATATGAAAAAAATTATTACAATTACCGCAGCAGCATTAGCAATTACAGGTTGTTCTAATATGAGCAATACAGAACAGCGCACTGTCTCGGCAGGTGCAATTGGTGCTACTGCTGGCGCTATCGGCACAGCCATTTTCCACGGCAACCCAATCTGGGGTGCAGTGGGTGGTGCAGCGGTGGGTGCAGCATCTGGCTATATCTATGATGCATACAAAAAGGAACAGGCTTCTGAATACAACGCTGGCTATGATGCCGGTAAAAACAAAAAGCCTGCTAACGCACCTAACTAAGTTTTCTGATTACAGACTCAAGAAATTCTGTTGAGTTATTATTTTAAAAAACCCAGTTCGTATTAATTTACCAGCTGGGTTTTTATTTGAATTTCACCAGCCAGCGCCTTATGAATAGGGCATTTCTGAGCAATCTCCAAAAGACGCTCTTTTTGCTGATCATCCAGATCACCCACTAACTCAATATGTCGTGTCAATATTTCGACATCATCATGTCGTTCGATCTCTACAGTCACTATTGCATTTTTTAAGTTCATTGCTTTTCGCTCTGTATACATCTTTAAGGTCATGCTGGTGCAAGCCGCTAATGCTGCGCCTAAATATTCATGGGGCGATGGCCCTGTCCCGCTACCACCTTTTGAAATCTCAGCATCAGATAAATAATGCAAATCACCTGTACTCAGTTTTTGCTGGAGTGGACCCTCACCAAACTGTGATACTACTTTTCTCATAAGGACCTTTCAATATTTTTAGGTAATAAATGTATTAAAACAATCCATTCTAGATTTGCTTTACGACTGTGGCTTGGCACTTTTTTCTTGAACTGGTAAGCCTGCTTTTTTCCAAGCGCTAAATCCACCCTCTAAATGACAAACATCTGACAAACCCATGTTTTGCAAGGTCTGAGTGGATAGTGAAGAGCGCCATGCAGAGGCGCAATATAAAACGATACGCTTACCTTCCCCAAAAATTGGCTTGAAATAAGGGCTATCAGGATCAACCCAAAACTCCAACATTCCTCTTGGGGCATGAAATGCGTTCGGAATCATCCCCTCTCGCTCTAATTCGCGAACATCACGAATATCCACAAAAACCGTATTGGAATCACCTAATAGTTGCTCCGCTTGCTCAAGCGTTAATGTTTCAATTTCCCCCATTGCCCGAGCAATCAGCTCTTGATATCCAATCTTTAATTTCACCAAAATCTCCTTAAGTAACAACCTCTTAATGTATTGAAGCACCTGCTAATATTCTGCTATGAACTTTACCCCGACCGAACTAGTCGCAAGCATTATTTTTGCTATTGCCGTCTTGCATACCTTTTGTACTGGCTATTTTGAAATGCTTGCCAGTAAATCGCCAAAACATGCTGGTTTATGGCATTTACTAGGTGAAGTTGAAGTTGTCTTTGGTTTTTGGGCGGCCATTCTCGTGATCTACATGAGCTTTAATGAAAGCTTAGATGCAGCTAAATCATTTTTAGATCGTCGCAATTTCACAGAACCCCTGTTTGTTTTTGCCATCATGATTGTAGCGGCGAGCAAACCGGTTCTCTATTTCGCTACGCAAATTCTTCATCATTTAGGCAAGGGTTTACAGACATTATTGCGCATTCGAAGCGCACCCGCTCTTTACTTCTTGACTTTAGCAGTCACGCCATTATTAGGATCTATCATCACTGAACCAGCAGCGATGACGCTTGCTGCATTTTTATTGCGAGATTTAGTCTATAAAAACAAACCGTCAGTCACTTTGATGTTTGGAACGATTGGCGTTCTCTTTGTCAATATCTCCATTGGTGGAACACTAACTAATTTTGCTGCGCCTCCTGTACTGATGGTTGCCAAAACCTGGGACTGGAGCTCTGCTTTCATGTTTGCTAACTTTGGTATTGAATCTAGTATTGCTATTTTTATTAACTCGCTTGGAGTCACGCTCTTATTTCATCGTCAACTCCTTGATCCTCAAGATAGTAGCAAGCCCGAGAATATTCCCTTTACCGTGGTCTTTGTACACCTACTCTTTTTGCTTGGGATAGTGGTCTTTGCTCATGACATGATCATCTTTCTGTGGTTGCTCCTCTTTTTTATTGGCTACACTACCGCCTACCCAAAACATCAAAGCCCATTAATTCTGAAAGAAGCACTCTTAGTGGGATTCTTCTTAGGCGGCTTAGTCGTCTTAGGATCACTGCAAGGATGGTGGTTACAACCAACTTTACAAAGCATGAGTCCAACTGCAGTCTTTTACGGCAGCCTTGCACTGACTGCCATTACTGATAATGCTGCCCTTACTTATCTCGGCTCTTTAGTGACAGGCACTTCTCCCGAATTTAAGCTAGCTTTAGTGGGCGGTGCGGTTGCTGGTGGAGGATTAACCGTGATTGCTAACGCCCCCAATCCAGCGGGTATTGCCATTTTGCGGGACTACTTCCCAAACGCCAAAGTCTCAGCCCTGTACCTTTTAATAGCGGCTATACCGCCTACTTTGGTTGCTATTTTGGCTTTCCGCCTACTCTAGGCTGATATCCCGTAAAATCTGTGCTTCGCCCCCAGTTATAAACCTGAGAACGGCATATGAAAAAGCTCTATATCAA
>JABMMT010000004.1 GCA_013205155.1 Betaproteobacteria bacterium
CATTTCCACCATTGCAAGCCCTCTTAGACTCAAGAGTACTCCACCAGAATATAAGCGCCCTCCCCCCAAGTTAGGAGATTCAAACTTTGAAATTCTGAACCAACTTTTAGGTTACTCGGAAGAGTCAATAGAGCAACTGAAGAAAGAAAAAATAATATAAAGATTAAATAAGGTATTTGGGTTAATGCCTATCTACCTTTAAAAATTGCTCTTCTTTTTTCAAAATGTGCTAGCAAGCCCTCACTGTAGTCTTCTGTAGATTCGAGCGGTCTACGCATCATTTGATCAACCTTAACAGCTTCATCAAAAGGAATATCTGCACCATCATTAATCGATTTTTTAATAGCGGCTAAACCTAGTGGGCTGGTCGTTTCAATTCCGTTAACAAATTCTTGAGCTTTATTCATTAACTGATCTTTGGAAGCAATGGCATTGATAATGCCTAAATTCAAAGCTTCAACTGCCTCAATTCGTCTTGCGGTAAAAAATAACTCTTTGGCCTTCGCTTGCCCAATAATTCTTGGCAACATTACTGCTCCGCCACCCCCAGGATATGCTCCCAAAGTCATCTCGGGCCAACCAAATTTAGATTCTGGCGTTGCGATTCTTAAATCACAATATAGCGCGAGCTCAAAACCGCCACCTAAGCACCAGCCATTAATGGCTGCAATAACAGGTAGCGAAGAATTTCTAATTGCTTCATTAAGATGAAATAGTGATCTGCTCTGCTCCCATTTCTGATCGGGATTTAAATGACGTCGCTCTTTCAGATCGGTGCCAGCGCAAAATGCCTTATCACCAGCACCAGAAATAATAATTGCACGTATTGTTTCATTTTTACCCGCATTTAATACAGCAGATAAGAGTGAGTTTGCCAACTCGCTCGACATGGCATTCATGGACTCAGGGCGATTCATCTCTAATACTAGCGAGCTACCATTAATGGTACTTAACAAAACACTCATATAAATACCTTCGTTTTATCCAATATGGACTCTAATATTGGTTGCTATCGCAACTAGTTCACCCTTTTGATTGGTGCATGTCACTTCAGAAATAATTTTCTTTTTAACAGCATCTATAGAGCTTACTTTATAGAGAGTGGTAATTGTGTCACCAAAACGCACTGGCTTTAAGAAACGAACGCGGTCATATCCCTGAGAAACAGTCCGGCCAAGATACATTTTGGCAGAGGCTGCAGACATAAATCCAAGCATCAGCGTTCCATGAGCAACGCGCTCTCCATATGCACCTTTCGACATGAATTCAGCATCCACATGATTAGGAGAAAAATCTCCAGTAATTCCAGCATATAAATAGACATCTGACTCAGTAACAGTTTTAGTAAAGCTTGAGCTCATTCCAACCTTTGCATTGGAAAACGGATCTATATCGCTAGAGTCGATATTTTTATTCTCAGACATACATCCCCTAATAAATTTTATTAAAACTAACCAAATACTTTCTTTTCTCGAAGACTAGCAATCTCTGCATTGCCATAACCCAACCATGTCTCTAATACATGCTCTGTATGTTCACCTAATAATGGTGGAGCAATCCATTCGCCAGCAGATTCAAAAGCAGAGTACTTAACTGCAGGTCCAATTGTTGGAATCTTTCCATAACTTGGATGCTCAAGATGACCGAGCATTTTTCTATGAAGTACCTGTGTATTCTCAAAAACTGCTTTTATATCATTCACTGGCGCACATGGAACGCCAGCTTTTTCTAATTTTTGCATTAACTCATTGGTGTGGTACTTTTTTACTTCGCTATCCAGGATTGCATATAGATCGTTACGATTTTGTGTTCTACCAGCCAAATTTGCATAACTAGGATTGACTATCAAATCATCCCTATCTAATGCGTGCATAAACTTCTCATAGAGGTTTTGAATCGCAGCTCCGATTACCAGCCACCCATCATTAGTTTCAAATGCTTTATATGGAACAGCCTGCGGATGCTCAGACCCCCATTTTTGTGGAATGCTACCAAACATTAAGTAATCTAAACCTACATTCGCCAAAAAGGCAACCTCACCCTCTAGCAAGCTAGTTTCAATTTTTTGACCCTTACCAGTATTGCTTCGATGAAATAAAGCGGCCAGAATTCCAGATTGAGTGTTCATACCAGCAACAATATCAAAGGCTGAAGTGCCAAGTTTTACCGGTGCCCCACCATGCTCACCAGTGATACTCATATATCCACCAACAGCTTGGATAGTTAAATCAAATGCGCCTTTTTCGCTTTCAGGGCCATCAGCACCGTACCCAGATAAAGATGCATAAATGAGTTTGGGATTTTTTTTACTTAGTGATTCGTAATCCAAGCCTAATTGCGTCATCACTTCTGGGCGAAAATTTTCAACGATGATATCGGCTTTACTTGCTAATTGTTGTGCAAGCAACTTACCCTCTGGAGTGCGCATATTAATAGCACAGGAATACTTATTCCTGTTTGTTGCATAAAATGTAACTCCACTATCGTGAAAAAATGGTGGTCCTTGAGTGCGAATTGGATCACCCTCATTAGGGCCCTCAATTTTAATAACTTCTGCGCCAAGATCCCCTAAAAGCATAGTACAGTAGGGCCCGGCTAGCATCCTAGTAAAGTCGAGGACCTTAATTCCACTAAGTGGTTTATTGCTCATTACCGTAGTCTCACTTATTTTTTAACCTACATTACTCAATTGGAACTTTGAGACGATTCAATTCCCGCCCTTGGTTCATCATAAATCCAATATGATGAAGCCAAGAGGAATCATCACTATCAGGATAATCGATTCGACGATGCGCTCCTCTGCTTTCGGTTCTTTCCAAAGCCGCCTCAACAATCACTTGTGCAGTCAATAACATATGCTCAGCCTCCAATGCTCGTAGTGCATCAGGTAAGCTCTTGGCCTGAACCCCTTTATTTAAAAGTAATTGCAGATCCCCTAACTTTTTCTTCCCTTCTTTCAAGCCAGCCTCATCCCGTATAAGCCCAGCAGACAAAAGCATGGTGTCACATAATGCTTTTTTAATTTCTTCTGCCTTAATGCCTTCTACCTTATTAGACAAAGATGTAATTTTTTCTAATGCTGCGTGATGAATGGGATCCCAATTTCGCTTAGCCCCACTCTTTTTCAAACTAGCAGCTGATCGCCCAGCGATACCGCCTGACACGATGACATCACTTGCTCCATTGCCAGCTAAACGACTTGCTCCATGAACGCCTCCACTTGCTTCGCCTGCAGCATAAAAGCCTGGGATACCTGACCAATAATTTTTATCCACCTTAATCCCGCCCATGTGGCTGTGAGCTGCCGGTCTAATTCTTGGAAGATCCGTTAAAGGCTCCAATCCTGAGCTGCGTAATCGTTTGCAATGATGGATATAAGATTCTAATTTTTCTGGTGGCACTTTAGTAGTGTCAAATAAGACAGTTCCATCAGGAAGCCCTCTGCCTTCATCGATCTCACGCTGTATGCATAGCGCCATCTTTGCTTTTTCAATTTTCGTTTCACCAAATTCAGGGTTATACCTAAACATGAAACGTTCACCTAGAGAATTCAGCAGATGAGCACCATCTCCTAACATTGCAGTTGGCATTTCCATGCCTTTAGCGCCCTCTGGATGTACGACCACTGTTGGTTCAAACTGCACAAACTCCATATCAATTAATGTTGCTCCAACTTGTAAAGCTAACGCATAAGAATCAGAAGCAACATCAGTTGGATAGGTGCTATCCGAATAAATAGCCCCTATTCCACCCATAGCCATAACAACTGCATTAGCATGGACCGCGAAGAATTCACCGGTATGTTTTTTTGCAAGGATTGCCCCAACAACCTCATCGCCGTCTTTAAGGAGGCTAATGACTTTAACCCCTGATTGTTCCTTGACCCCAATGGCTTTACTTTGCTCTATCAACCCCTTAAGGGCGAGGCGTCCAATTCCATTAGGATGAAATACCGATCGAGGATAGGAATTACCGGATAGATGACGCTGAACAAATTTTTTGCCAACCCGCTCAAAGGGGATCCCAATAGACACTAATTCATTTAGAGCATCTATAGCACCCTCGGCGACTACAGAGACTAATTGACGGTCATTGAGACCATATCCACCTTTGACTATATCGTCAAAGTAGACTTTGGGATTATCTCTTGGATCCGAATCACCCAAGGGCGCATTAAACCCAATGATGTACTGAGAAGCTCCGTGGGCTTGGTAGGCGACAATAACCTCTACACCAGAATTTCTAGCACTAACTGCAGCACGAAACCCTGCAAGACCGCCCCCCAAGACCAGTACATCTGTTTCTAAAACTTGAATAGAAAAATCTTGGTTTATTTTCAATTATTACTAATAGAATTTATTCGCCACGGATATTGGCATCCTTAATAACCCCAAGCCATTTAGCGGATTCAGACTTAAGAATAGATTGAAATGCCTCTGGCGTCATACTGCGAGGATCAGTTCCTTGAGCATTTAACTTTGCGGTAATTTCTGGTGAATTTGTAATTTTATTAAAAGCATTATTTAATTTCAAAATCACGTCATTTGGCGTACCAGCAGGTGCAACGAAACCAAACTGCCCGATAATTTCAAAATTAGGATAACCAGATTCTGCTATTGTTGGCGTATCAGGCAATATAGAAGATCGCTTCAAACCAGTCACAGCAATTGGGCGAAGTTGACCTGCTTTAAAGTAAGGAGCCATTAAAAATACATTCTCAACGGTCATTTGAACTTGGCCACCTAATAAGTCAGCAATAGCAGGGCCTCCGCCTTTATAGGGTACGTGGACAATATCGGCTTTAACAGCAATCTTGAATAATTCAGCATTTAAATGGGTCACACTTCCAGTGCCTGCTGAACCATAATAAATAGTGCCAGGCTGTGCCTTAGCTAATGCAATTAATTCAGAAATATTCTTTGCAGGTAAGTTTGGATTGACGGCAATGACATAGGGATTTGAGGCTACAAGCGCAACCCCGGAAAAATCTTTTACAGGATCATAGCTAAGTTTTGGATAGATCCCAGCCGAAGCTGTATGGGGAACTGTATTAACGATAAGAAGTGTATAGCCATCTGGGGCTGATTTTGAAACACTTGCAGAACCCATCGAACCTCCTGCGCCGGAACGATTCTCAACAATCACTGACTGACCTAATACTTTAGATAATTCAGGTGCATACACTCTAGCTAAAACATCGTTTCCACCCCCTGGAGGATAGGGCACAACGATGCGTATCGGTTTACTAGGGTAAGTGTCTGCTAAAGCAGTTCCGAGGCTGAAACAAGATAGACATAGACCGAAAAATATAAGTGCTATTTTTTTATAAAACTTTAGTTCGTAAAAGTTAGTCATTGAGTAACCTTTCATTTAAGTCCTGCGATTGTCTCATCGACGACAATAGCACAGGAGATAAGCGTACGCGGTGTTACATCGGGGAAACCCTAGTCCTAAATTAATCGGCCCACTTACTTCACCCAGGTCGTAAATTCCTCAACTGTTGCACGGGGGGTCTGGAAGGTGTTTACCTTATGGGACTGATCCGCATATCCTAGGGCCATACCGCAAACCAGCATCTCATCCTCACCAGCACCAATGATTGGGGTGATGATCTTGCTAAATTTATTCCATGCAGCCTGAGGGCAGGTCGCTAAACCATGACTTTGTGCTGAGATCATGACGTTTTGCAAGAACATGCCATAGTCGAGGATCGATCCAGTGCCCAAGTCTTTATGGATCGTAAAAAAGAGTCCTACTGGCGCATCAAAGAATCTGAAATTACGTTGATGCTGCAAAAACATCTTATCCTTCTCACCCTTTTCTATACCCAATAGGCCATATAGACTCCAGCCATTTTCACGACGACGATCGATATAGGGACTAAACCATTTTTCTGGGTAATAACTGTAGGTCTCTTTATATTCATCTGCTAAATTAGGATTGTTTGAAACAGCTTCATAGGCTTGACATACTTTTTCGCAAAGCTCATCTCGAATTTTTCCCTCTAGGGCATAAACTTTCCAAGGCTGCGTATTTACTCCTGATGGCGCTCTACTGGCTACCTGAAGAATATGATCAATTAACTCGCGTGAGGGCAATTCCTGGGTGAATGCCCTTGTAGATATTCGCGCATTAATCACTTCATC
>JABMMT010000317.1 GCA_013205155.1 Betaproteobacteria bacterium
AGAAGCCCCAGGTTCTGCCACTTATAGCAAATGGCATGAAGCAGTTCTTCGGCATCACAAAGGCATAACTCCAAGACACGGCGCTATTTGGTTGACCTACTACCCCAATGTGATGGTGGAGTGGTACCCAGGCGTTCTATGCATTTCTACTCTTTATCCGCTAGGTCCAAATAAGACCCGCAATATTGTCGAGTTTTACTACCCCGAAGAGATTGCCTTATTTGAACGTGAGTTTGTTCAAGCCGAACGTGCTGCCTATATGGAAACTTGTATTGAAGATGATGAAATTGCAGAACGCATGGATGCTGGGCGAGCCGCACTCCTAGCCCGCGGTATTAACGAAGTAGGGCCATATCAAAGCCCTATGGAGGATGGCATGCAACATTTTCACGAGTGGTACCGTCGCGTCATGAACTTCCATGGCGCATAATGGAATCATTAGGTTATTGCCTTAAATAAGACCCTTTCACTTTGTCCAATTAGGAAGATTTATGACTCCTCTAATTACCGCAAACCAGTTAGAAGAAATCATCAATAGTGGCGAGAATGTATTGTTATGTGATTGCCGCTTTGACTTAGCTGATCCCCAGGCTGGTAGAAAAGCTTACGAAGAAAATCATATGTTGGGTGCGATCTATGTCGATCTGGATCAAGATTTATCGGGCCCTACGAATGGTACTAACGGCCGACACCCATTGCCAAGCCCCGAAGCTTGGGCTCAAACTAAAACCCGTTTAGGCATCAACCCAAATACCCTTGTAGTTACGTATGACAAACAGGGCTCAGTCTATGCCAGCCGCTTATGGTGGATGCTCAAAGCTACAGGTCATGCTAATGTGCGCGTCCTTGATGGTGGTTTAGATGCCTGGAACGGACCGATGGGTACGGTTCCCCGAAAACCCACTCCTGCAAATCAGCCTATAGCGCCCATGCCGTATTTTGGCTTGGTTCTGGTAGACGAAATGGTGGGCAATGTGCAATCAAAGAAAAATATCGTCATCGATGCGAGATCAAGCGATCGTTACCATGGTCAGAATGAAACACTAGATCCTGTGGGAGGTCATATTCCTGGTGCGATCAATCATTTTTTCAAAGGTAACTTATCTGCAACAGCATTTAAATCTCCAGAAAATCTGTATAAAGATTTTTTAGAGTTGCTAGGATCTACCAAGGCCTCTGAAGTCATTCATTCATGTGGCTCTGGTGTCACAGCCTGTCATAATCTTCTAGCGATGGAAGTTGCCGGCCTAAAGGGTTCTCGCCTATACGCGGGAAGCTGGAGTGAGTGGTGTGCCAATCCTGATCGGCCCATAGAGCTCTAAGTAGTTGCTGCAGAAACTCAATGCAACAACGATAGCAGGATGACCAGTCCGACGCCACAGGCGATCAACACTGTTTGACGCAAGGATTCTGCCCAATGTGGGCGTCGATGCATCTGCGGAATTAAATCACTCACCGCAATATAAATAAAACTACTTGCCGCAATCACTAGCAGATAGGGCATTGCTGCATGCGCTTTCTCTAAAAAGAAGTACGCCAACACACCGCCAGCTACAGCAGATAAACCGCAAATAAAGTTATACAGCAGGGCTCGCGCTCTAGAAAAGCCCGCATTGAGTAACACAATAAAATCACCGATCTCTTGTGGGATCTCATGTGCAATGATGGCAATTGCAGTAAAGATGCCTACTTGATAGTCAGCCATAAATGCGGCGGCAATCAAAATCCCATCAACAAAATTATGAATGCCATCCCCGACTAAAATCATCCACCCACTGCGTCCAGCATTTTCTGCATCATGACCGTGATGGTGATGATGCCCATCTCCTTCATGATGGTGGTCATGGCGAAGAAGGGCAATTTTCTCAAGCAAGAAAAATCCTAGTAAGCCTGCCAGCAAAGTAGCAAACAAAAGCTGAGGGTTTGTGCCCTCCATGCTAAATGCCTCAGGCAGTGAATGGAGTAAGGCGGTGGCCAATAAAATACCCACCGACAAACTCACCATATTGTTTACCATCTTGGAAAGTAAAGCGACTGAGAAACTCGCCGCAACTAAAACGCTAGCTGCACCAGCTAGCGCGGTGACCAAGATAATAGTTTGTAAAACCGACATAGGGCTTACGCCACTCCTGTTTTCTTAAACCAAGCAATACACTTTTCCCAACCGTCTTTTGCAGGACCTTCACGATAGGTAGGCCGATAGTCGGCATGAAAAGCATGTGGTGCATCTGGATACACTTCAATCATCGATGCTTTGGCAGCTAGATTTTTAGGTGCCGCTTGCGCCAAAGCAGCACGCATTTGCTCCACGCTCTCTAAAGAGATGCCCGTATCAGCGCCGCCATATAAACCCAGTACTGGTGCCTTTAAGTCAGCAGCAATATCTACTGGATGACGTGGATTACCCTCAGTCTTATCGCCAATCACACGGCCATACCAAGCAACGCCTGAGCGCACTTGCGGCAAGGTAGCAGCAAGCCAAGTAATACGGCCGCCCCAACAGAAACCTGTTACACCAACCCTTTTCAGGTCGCCACCATTTTTGCCGGCCCATACTAAAGTAGCCTGCAAATCAATCAGCACTTGTGCATCTGGTGTTTTAGCCACAATATTTTTTTGAATCTCTGCCACTGTTCCATAAGAATTGGGATCCCCAGCACGAACAAATTTCTCGGGCGCAATCGCAAGATAGCCCAGCTTGGCAAAACGTCTTGTGATATCAGCAATGTGCTCATGAACGCCAAAAATTTCACTTACAACAATGATGATTGGTAGTGCTCCCTTAGCATTCTCAGGACGAGAAATATAAGCAGGCATCTGAAAACTACCCACTGGGATCATTTGCTCGCCGGCTTTAATGCCCTTGAAATCGGTCTCAATTACCGCTGCCATCACAGGCTCAGAAGCAGCTACAAATCCAATTCCGATTCCGGTTGCACCAATAGCAGATGCTTTCATAAACGTTCTTCTTTGATTCTTCATTTTTTCTCCCTCTTAATGAGCTTCTTCCCAATTATCGCCAATGCCAATACTAACTACCAAAGGCACCTTCAGTACAGTTACATTGCACATTAAATCCGGCAACTTCGCTTGTAAAATCTCAAGCTCATCGAATGGCACATCAAATACCAATTCATCATGGACTTGTAGTAGCATTTTGGTCTTTAAATGCTCCTGTTCAAGCCAATTCTGAGCAGCAATCATCGCCAATTTGATTAAATCAGCTGCCGTTCCTTGCATAGGGGCATTAATAGCAGCTCGTTCTGCGCCTTGGCGACGTGGGCCGTTAGAACCCTTGATCTCAGGTAGCCAAAGGCGCCTACCGAATACCGTTTCAACATAGCCGTTTTCACGCGCCTCTAAACGGGTTCGTTCCATATACTGCGCGACACCTGGATAGCGATCGAAGTACTTGGCAATATAGTTTTGTGCAGCAGAGCGCTCAATTCCTAAATTGCCTGCTAGGCCAAAAGCACTCATACCGTAAATCAGTCCGAAATTAATCACCTTGGCATAGCGTCTTTGCTCAGAGTTCACATCATCTAAGGGGATGCCAAATATCTCAGCAGCCGTTGCTTGATGCACATCTTTGCCGGTTCTAAAAGCTTCTAGCAAGTTTTCATCTTCAGCAATATGCGCCATGATACGCAGCTCAATTTGTGAGTAGTCGGCAGAAAGGAGCTTACAACCATCTGCTGGAATAAATGCCTCACGAATTCGACGACCCTCTTCAGTGCGCACTGGAATATTTTGTAAATTAGGATCGCTAGAAGCTAGGCGCCCTGTGACTGCTGTTGCTTGAGAAAAATTCGTATGAACGCGCCCCGTCTTTGGATCAGCCATCCGAGGTAGTTTTTCAATATAGGTCGACATCAGCTTTGCCAAGCTACGGTAATCTAAGATACGCGCTGGCAAGGGATAGTCTTCTGCCAGCTTTTGTAAAACCTCCTCATCAGTCGAGGGTGCGCCCGATGGTGTCTTTTTAATAACAGGCAGTTCTAACTGGCCAAATAAAATTTCAGCAATTTGTTTGGGTGACTGAATGTTGAAGGGCTGACCTGCTGATTGATGAATCTCAAGCTCCAACTCCAATAAGCGCTTGCCCACTTGCTGACCTTGCTTAGCTAATAAAGCAGAGTCAATTCGAATACCATTGCGCTCCATGATGCCCAATACCCGCATGGCAGGCATTTCAATCTGCTTATATACATACAGCAACCCAGGGTTTTCTTGTATCTGCGGCCATAACTCATGATGTAAACGCAGAGTAATGTCTGCGTCCTCAGCAGCATAGTTTGTTGCCACTTGAAGATCTACCTGATCAAAGCCAATTTGATGAACACCCTTACCGCAGACCTCTTCATAGCGAATCGTTTTTAAGCCAAGGTGGCGTTCAGCCAAGCTATCCATATTGTGTGGCATATGTGACTCGAGCACATAAGATTCAAGCAAAGTATCAAACACAACACCCTGAAGTGAGA
>JABMMT010000318.1 GCA_013205155.1 Betaproteobacteria bacterium
ACGTGCGACCTACGCCTTAGAAGAATTCGTTGCTGCTGAAATGAGTATATATTTCAATGGCTTACACGCTTAAATTGGGACTGTGTAATAAACTGTGCAATGCCTAAGTGTTACTTTGAGTGATGCTTAAAAATAAAACCCACACTATGCCTTATGAGGATTTGCTTTTCTGGTGGGCCCACCAGGATCCTCTACGCTTGACCGAGGTGAGTTCGACGCTAGCCAAGCTTGCTCCATGATTCGGTCAAAATTAATTCCATTGCCAATCTACCGTTTAGAAGTGAGGGATATGGCGTATGTCATAAAGGTGAAGCATTACATTAGTATAGCAATGTGACTTATCTGCTTTACATGCATTAAATAACACATTTAACGCTTATATAGATTAAATTCAGTAAGACTATTGCAGTGATTTATAATCACAGATCACTCATCTCCCCAGGAGGAGACCATGAAAGCATTCATCATGCGCTTGTGGAGAAAGTTCAAACACACTCTTCGCACTCAAGCACAACTTATTTTTAAGACGGTTGTTGTTGCTAACCCAGATAGCAAGGTAGCGGATGGCTTAGATACATTGAAGCCCATTTTGGCTACGGTCATTATTCCAGCATTAAATGAAGAAAAGGCAATTGCATCCGTAGTCGAGTATGCATTGCGCGATAAAGCCACTGGCGAAGTCATTGTGGTGGACGATTGTTCTACAGACCAGACTGTTGCTTTAGCACAGGCAGCTGGCGCGACTGTAATTACCAGCTCCATGCTGGGTAAAGGTACCTCAATGCAAGACGGTATTGCGGCTGCTCAATATGAGTACATCGTATTTTTAGATGGCGATCTTTCAGGATTACAAGAGCATATTATTTCCGAAATGGTGAAGCCGCTAGCGCATGATGGCGCTGATTTTGTGAAAGCCTGTTTCGGGCGCGGCGGTGGGCGCGTGACGGAGCTCACAGCCAAACCCATGCTCAAAGTCTTTTTTCCGGAATTGGCTCGGTTTTCTCAGCCATTGGGCGGAATCATATCCGCCAAAACAAGCTTGCTAAAACACCTCACCTTTGAATCAGGCTATGGGGTCGATATTGGACTGCTGATAGACGCTTTCCGTAAAGGGGCAACCATAGCCGAGGTCGATATCGGCTCCTTAGAGCACGATAGCCAGTCCTTACAAGACTTAACCAGCATGGCAAATGAAGTGGCGCGGGTGATACATCACCACTCACGTGAAGCGGGTCGTTTGCATGTAGAGCAAATTACAGAAATGTATGAAGCCCAAAGGCAGGCTACCGCATCATTTGATTACATCATTAATCGGCAAAAAAATCGCAGCAAATTGGTCTTACTGGACATGGATGGCACGATTACACCCAATCGTTTTGTACTTGATTTGGCCAGTCATACTCATACCAGCGAAACCCTGGAGGCCTTGCTGGATAAACCCAAAAATGACGCAGGCACGCGCAGCAAGCGCATTGCAGAAATATTCAAATACACCCACCGCAATCAGTTTGAGAAAGTGGCTATGGCAATGGCAATACGGCCCGGTGTGATTGAGTTCGTTCAGCAAATGAAGCGCGATGGCTTTATGGTGGGAATTGTGTCAGACAGCTACTTTATTGCCGCTGAAATCATGCGTAAGCGCATTTTTGCTGATTTTGCAATTGCACACATCTTGCATTTTCAGAACGACATTTGCACGGGGGAATTAAAAATTAATCCCGATTTTTTACCCAATGGGAAATACGTAGAAGAGCTAATTTGTAAAAGCAATGTGCTGCAGCGTTTTTTATCAAAAAAGGTAAAGCCATCCTTCAAAGAGGTTTGGGCGATTGGCGATAATCTGAACGACTTAAATATGCTGAATCTTGCAGATAAGGCGTTTGTGATCGAACCTAAAACGCTTGCATTTCAGAAACACAAACGCATTACTGAAATTCAGTCATTTACTGACTTAGTGACGACAGCGGCGAGGGCAGATTAGTTTGAGTGCCACTGCGCCTGGAGCTTTTTGAATACTTTCTTGCTAAAGATCCAGAGCGCAGGTAAGCCAAGAATAATAATCATGGCAAGGGCAACAAGAAAGAAGTTGGCTTTTATCCAGGGATGCTCTCCAATCCAATAGCCCATTGGCAAGAATTGAACTGAAAAAGCTTGTAACTCCCTTTAAAAAAGGGAATCTAAACAGTCATCGCCAATACGTGGCAAGATAGAAAGCTAGAAATACGTTATTTAAAGGGAAGTCTCATCCATGAACGAGTCAAGCATTTGGTGGATCATTGCAGGCACGCTTGTGGGCTTAGAGCTGATAACGGGCACTTTCTACTTGCTTATGCTCGCAATCGGCGCGACAGCGGGTGCCGTCGCAGCGCATGCTCAACTAAGTGTTACAACACAGCTCATCACAGGATCGGTAGTCGGCGGACTGGCTGCTGTTTTTTGGCGCATTTACGCATTGCAAAAACTAAAGTCGCACCCTGAAAAAGTTTCTGCCCAACATTTGGATGTCGGTGAAACAGTAGAAGTGCATGAATGGCTCAGCAACGGCACTGCACAAGTCAAGCACAGAGGCGCAAACTGGACTGCCATTTGTGCAGAAGGAATTTCTAAAGATCTAGGTGTTTATCAAATCCAAGATATCCAAGGCAATACTTTGGTGCTGCATAAAGTTTAAGTCAACGTTAGCTTCATTGAAAGAAAATCATGGAAATTTCAATCGTACTTTTGGCCATTGTGATCTTGTTTATCATAAAAACCGTTAAGGTCGTGCCGCAACAAGAGGCTTGGGTGGTCGAAAGGCTAGGTAAATTCCATGCCAGCCTGACCCCGGGCCTGAACTTTGTGGTGCCCTTTGTCGACAAGGTGATCCAGAAGCACAGTCTGAAGGAAATCCCTCTGGATGTGCCCAGCCAGATTTGCATCACGCGCGACAACACGCAGTTGCAGGTCGACGGCATTCTGTACTTTCAGG
>JABMMT010000319.1 GCA_013205155.1 Betaproteobacteria bacterium
GCATGGTGGGAGCAGATTAATGAATGGCGTAAAAAAGATTGCTTAAAGTACGACGAAGCTTCCCAAATTGTGAAGCCGCAGTATGTTGTTCAAAAGTTATATGAACTAACAGGTGGTGATGCTTTTATTACGTCTGATGTAGGTCAACACCAAATGTGGGCTGCCCAGTTTTATAAGTTTGATAAGCCACGTCGTTGGATCAATTCCGGTGGTCTTGGCACAATGGGAGTAGGCTTGCCTTATGCCATGGGAATCAAAAAGGCATTCCCTGATAAAGATGTTTTTGCGATCACTGGTGAAGGCTCTATTCAGATGTGTATTCAAGAGCTCTCAACGTGTAAGCAATACAACACCCCAGTCAAGATCGTGTCTTTAAACAACCGCTATTTAGGTATGGTGCGTCAATGGCAGGAGCTTACCTATAACAAGCGCTATTCCAGTTCATATATGGATTCTTTGCCTGACTTTGTGAAGTTGGCCGAAGCATATGGCCATGTTGGGATGTTAATTGAGAAGAAGTCGGATGTTGAGGGTGCACTCAAAGAGGCTATTCGCCTAAAAGATCGCACTGTATTTATGGACTTTCAAACTGACCCAGAAGAAAACGTTTGGCCTATGGTTCAAGCGGGTAAAGGTATTACCGAAATGCTGTTGGGTAGTGAGGATCTTTAATGCGACACATCATTTCTATTTTGATTGAGAATGAACCGGGTGCTTTATCTCGGGTAGTGGGTCTTTTCTCTGCGCGTGGTTTCAATATTGAAACTTTGAGTGTTGCGCCGACTGAAGATCCTTCTTTATCTCGTATGACAATTGTTACTGTTGGATCTGATGATGTGATTGAGCAAATCACAAAGCATTTAAATCGCTTAGTTGAGGTAGTTAAAGTATTTGATTTGAGCGAGGGTCCTCACATTGAGCGTGAGCTCATGATGATCAAAGTCCGCGCTGTAGGAAAAGAGCGTGAAGAACTTAAACGCACCACTGATATCTTCCGCGGCCGCATTATTGATGTGACTGATAAAAGCTATACCATCGAGCTCACAGGCGATAGTGCCAAACTAGACGCTTTTATTGATTCTATTGATCGCGCATCAATCCTAGAAACTGTTCGCTCAGGCGGTTCTGGTATTGGGCGTGGTGAACGAATTTTGAAGGTCTAATTTTTTTAACTGATTTATTAAGCAACAAAATATATTTTTTTCAATACAAGGAAAGAGCATGAAAGTTTTTTACGATAAAGACGCGGATTTGTCCCTCATTAAGGGTAAAAAAGTGACTATCATTGGCTATGGTTCACAAGGTCACGCACACGCATTGAACCTTAAAGACTCTGGCGTTAATGTCACTGTGGGTTTACGTAAGGACGGCGCTTCCTGGAGCAAAGCTACCAATGCAGGGTTGGCAGTAAAAGAAGTGGCTGAAGCAGTTAAGGATGCTGATGTTGTGATGATGCTCTTACCTGATGAGCAAATCGGTGATGTGTACAAGCAAGAAGTGCACAGCAATATTAAGCAAGGCGCTGCCTTAGCTTTTGCCCATGGTTTTAATGTTCACTATGGTCAAGTTCAGCCACGTGCTGACTTGGATGTGATCATGATTGCGCCTAAAGCACCTGGACATACAGTGCGCGGTACTTATTCTCAGGGCGGGGGCGTTCCTCATTTGATCGCTGTATATCAAGATAAATCTGGTTCAGCTCGCGATGTTGCTTTGTCTTACGCAACTGCTAACGGCGGCGGTCGCGCTGGCATCATCGAAACAAATTTTCGTGAAGAAACTGAAACTGATTTGTTCGGTGAACAAGCTGTTCTTTGTGGCGGCGCTGTTGAATTGATTAAGGCCGGCTATGAAACTTTAGTTGAAGCAGGCTACTCTCCTGAGATGGCTTATTTTGAGTGTTTGCATGAGCTCAAGTTAATCGTTGACTTGATCTATGAAGGCGGTATCGCTAATATGAACTACTCCATTTCTAATAATGCTGAGTATGGTGAGTATGTGACTGGTCCTAAAATCGTAACGGAAGACACGAAGAACGCGATGCGTCAGTGTTTGAAAGATATTCAGACTGGTGAGTATGCTAAGAGCTTCATCTTGGAAAACAAAGCAGGCGCTCCCACATTGATTTCACGTCGTCGCTTAAATGCGGAGCATGAGATTGAAGTGGTTGGTGCTAAGCTGCGTGCCATGATGCCTTGGATTGCAAAGAACAAATTAGTTGACCAGACCAAGAACTAAGCAATGCATCAATTGCATTACATAAAAGGCTAAGAATAAAAATGATGTATCCACACCCCATTATTGCAAAAGAAGGCTGGCCGTATTTAGCGCTAGTGGGGATCATTGCTTTATTGGTTCACTATCTAGGTGGACTAGTTTGGTCTTGGCCGTTTTGGATTATTTTTATTTTTGTTCTGCAGTTCTTTCGTGATCCGCAGCGGATTCCAGCCTTAGGTCGCGATTTAGTCTTATCCCCAGCGGATGGACGGATTGTTGTGGTTGCAAAAGCGACCGACCCTTATGCTGGTCGAGAAGCGCTCAAAATTAGTGTGTTCATGAATGTATTTAATGTGCATTCGAACCGAAGTTCAGTCAATGGCTTGGTAAGAGAAATTCAGTATTTCCCAGGTAAGTTTGTTAATGCTGATCTAGATAAGGCCTCTACCGAAAATGAGCGTAATGCAGTCGTTATTGATGCAAATGGTCAGATTGTGACCTTGGTACAAGTGGCTGGGTTAATAGCACGCCGAATTCTTTGCTATATCCATGTAGGTGATCGACTTAAAGCGGGAGAGCGCTATGGCTTTATTCGTTTTGGATCTAGAGTTGATGTTTATTTGCCACTCACTGCTGAACCTTTGGTGAGTGTTGGTGATAAAGTATTTGCAACAAATACTGCTTTGGCTCGTTTGCCGGGCCTAGATTAATCAGATCTCACTTTTACTAGGACGATTTTGCCAACTTTTCGCCGTCGTGGCCGTATCGATCGTAGTCGCTTATCTCAATCTCGCTCAGATCGTCCATCTAGTGATTGGGCCGATGATGTTGGGGATGGAGTTGATTACGAAGTAGAGGAGCTGCATCCGCAAAAGCCTCGCTTACGTAGTAAAGGAATTTACTTACTTCCCAATGCTTTCACTACAGCAGCATTATTTTGTGGCTTCTTTGCTATTGTGAATGCAATGAATCATCAGTTTGAGGTTGCTGCGATTGCGATCTTTGCTTCTTTAGTCTTAGATGGTATGGATGGGCGTATTGCTCGTATGACAAATACCCAAAGTGCCTTTGGTGAGCAATATGAC
>JABMMT010000320.1 GCA_013205155.1 Betaproteobacteria bacterium
GCACTGACCCCTTTTCTTGCTAATGTGGTGATGAAGGTTCTCCTACCGCTGTGAGAGCTTCCGTTGTCAATTCCTGCATTCACATAAAAACTCTTCATTAAATTCCCAAGACTGTTCGAAGTGAACCCTTGTCCTGTTCGTGCTGAGATGAACAATGACCTTTCTAGATTAGTTGTCCAAAGTGTTGCCATGTATTTCAAAAGCGCATCCTGAAGCTTCTTAGGTACCATCACGGATCTAGATGAATTGCCTTTGGTCTGTGAGGCAGCTAGATGGACTTCAGACTTGATAGAGCCATCTTTATTGATGACATCTTTAATTTTCAAAGATGCTATTTCCCCGACCCTCATCCCAGACCAATGCGTCATGTAGATCATGGTTTGGTTTCTTACCGCATTTCTACTTCGTCCAAGCCGGAGAAGCAAACGATTGAATTCTTCTGTCGAGATTGTTTTGGCTTGTGACATTTCTAACCTTGATTTGCGTTTGAAAATGAGTCGGAACTTATGCTGATTCATTATCAAATCCGATATGTCAAAGTGCCACAGTTTTTCCCATCTTTTTTATCCAATGAACTCAATGAGTTAGCGCAGTCAGATCGGAATATCTTTGTATTCCGATCAACAAGGCAGTGGCAAGTTGATTGCTGAACATCGATCATGAAAGCTCATCAATTAATGAGGAATTAAAGCCATGATTCAACTTGCCGATGTGAAATTAGTCTCAGCTGTTCGTCCAACTTTCCAAGACCCTGTAGCTTTCAAAAGAACAAAGTTCATTTCGAGGGTTTCTGAACAACTGGAAATTGCAAATCTATTAATGAAGGGTGAGGAAATTCCCTTTTCCAGTTTTCAAGATCCTGTTTCGCTTAGGAGACCAAGGAAGGTCAGCCCTTGGTGGTGGACAGATAAGGATGGCAAGTATCTAATGACAATTAAGTATGGATCTAAGGTGATCGAACTTGCCAAAGGAAAGCCAGCCGTTCAGGCTGAAACTTTGGATCAAATAATTGAGGTACTTAAAAGTCTCAAACTTGCCACCTCAAACGGTGAGTTGGATCTTCATCTTACACAGGCATCAGAACTTATTAGAAAGAAGTTCAAGGTAAAGAAAGCAAATTAGAAATCTAGATAACAGGGAGACGGTTTAAACCTCGTCTCCCTTGTTCACATGGGTCTTAGGCTGTTTATAAAGCTTAGGGTATGGTTAAAACTCACAAGCCCCTGTTCTAATCTCGCAAGGCGTATTCAATTAAATTTTTAAAGTTGACAAACCGAAATAAGGATGCCAAGATAAAAAAAAGAATTCTTTTGTATCATGGGCTAATTTACTGGAGCCTTTTGCCACTTGGGTTAGAGGCTTTAACTAGAACGTAAATGGCCTATATTTGCAATAAGTGCCCAACAAGCTACGGATGGCAAATATTGAGAACGCCTGCCGAGTTCTGTCGTCAATCGCTATCCGATGTAAATGCCTATGCAGCCAACCCTTTTATTGATTCTCCCCATTTGTATCAAACCACTTCAATTCAAACAATTAAGGAAAAAATACTAATGAATAATTTAGATAATAATGACTTCAAAGGGCAACATGTTATCTCTGATATTAATGGTGCCTTAAATATACTAATTGGGGCCGTCGCTTGCGGCGCTATTGGTTTATATATTTTCTTTACTACTTTTTTTAGCTTTATAGGTTTAATTTTTAGTAGTTTATTTATTTTAATTGGATACGGACTTTATAAGAATTTCCAGATAACGAACCGTGGTTATGTCGTAGATGTTGATAATGATTTATTATTATGTCCGGGTAACAAGGAGCCAACCAATCTTACCGAGATGTTTTCAATATCAAATTTCAAAAAATCCTTTTCGGGAATAACGATCAAGCTTTCTGATATCCAAAGTGTACAGTCTGCAAGCGAAAAGAGTTATAATGAAGTAACTAAAAGTTGGGGCTACTTATATAAGCTTACTATCGTTGGAGGTTTTGGGGTGTACGCTGCAGGTTTTAAAGATCAGGAAAAAAGAGATCAACTGAGCACCCTATTAATCCAAGTTTGTAGAATGGGTGAGCCTACAGTTGTGCGTTGAATATAAATACTGCTATCGATTGCATAGGTCCAGTAAAATATGAAGCCCGATCAAGGGGGACAGGGCATTTAAGGTGAGGACCGAAGTAAAAAACAAAGCTTACATTCAAGAGTTTGGCTAATTCCCTCAACTTAGTTATCCTTAATTGGTACGTGGTGCTCGGAGTTATCCTAAATTAGTATCAAGACACAAAACTTAGTTTCATCGCCTAGCTAGACTTTGAAGGAGTCAGTCTTGTTCTACTTGGCGGTGAAGGTGATTGCCTATTTGGCTTAACCGATATTTCTGTCTCGGCTTCAGAGTCTCTTTGTCTAAATGAATGAAGCTTCTTTCGGACTTGCTCTGTCGTTAGGTGAGCCCCATAAAACCTCTCAATGACAGCTTGTGAGGTTCGTGAATTTTTAGCCAAAGCAAGACTGTCAATGTCGCTGTTTATGAGCCTGTACATGATGGCTGTATGACGAAGACTGTACAAGGTCAAATTCTTATCTCTCTTCTCTTCAAGCCCACTGGTCTTGATGATTAGTGCAAAGATCTTTCCAAGCTTTTCCATAGCAGTTGATCTGTTTGAGTACTGTGGCAAGAACAGATAGTCCTCAGGACTCAGGTACTGGTTGTCGGCTTGGGATTTCCTGAAATCAACCAACTCTTTGTAAGTTACTGCCGCATTCGGCATTGTTTGTACTTGTTGGGCAGTTGTCTTAGTTGCAGGGTGAGCAAGGGTCAGCCATTCAACTTTACTAGTCTGGTCTCGTCTCTTTATGACGTGTTTGTGCTGAATGACTTTGAGGTCAGACGGTCGAATGAAGGTGTTGATCATGAAATTAACCAACAACTTATGTTCTAGGGTGATGGGTGTGCCTTTATATGAGACCCCATCCTTGATCATCTTATTGATGCATTTTTGCAGTTGGTTGTACTCACCCCATGTCAGATAGTCACGTTTCTGGGTGGTTTGTAGCTTTTCCTTGATCTTTGGGAATAAAGGAATGCTGTTGGTGACCCCCATCTCCACTGCGTGTTTGAAAATCTTGTGTACCAAACTTAAGTGATGCTTTTTGGAAGCAGGGGATAGAACTTGATCAGTTTCGAGATAAGGTTTCTTTTTGGCTTTAATTTTGGTCTTGTTAAGTTGCTCTAGAAAACCAACCAAGTCCCTGTGGGTGATATCAGCTATTTGTTGATCTTTAAAGAAAGGCAAGATGGTTGAATTCATCCTGCCTTTGTCGATTGCATAAAGTGACTTCTTAGATGCCGCTTTTTCAAGATTGAGAAGTGACATGGCAACTGCTGAAAATGTCTTGGGGCTTTGAATGTGGGATGGTTCATCATCCCTTAGTGCATCCATAAAGTTGTTTTTGGCAAATTCATAGGCTAATTTCTTATTGCTGGTTTCAGTCGATCGAACCCGATATCGACGATTGACAAAGCAGCGAGTCCAATAAAAGGGTGAGCATTCAACCCTATAAATCACCACGTGCCGAGGCATTGAGGGCACTGGGGTGATGGTGCCCTTGATTGGATTTGTTTGGGACTTATAAGCCATTTAAATTAAATATTAGGTACTAATTAATGCAGAGGCTGAAAAGATCATTTTGAAGGTCAAAAACAGATAATAGATTGGTTTTTATAGAATTCTTATAAAAAATCGCTCTCTTATCTGGTCGAAAAATGCTCGATGAGTTTAATGGTAGGTTTAATGGTGTGAAAAATTACCCGAATTAAGCGTTGATTTTATTGAATTTTTCCAATAAATCAAGAAGAATTTGGTTACTCATAACCCAAAGGTCGTTGGTTCAAATCCGGCCCCCGCAACCAAATTAAAACAAGACACTGTCTTGTTGTAAATTGAAAAAATACTCACTTAGGTGGGTATTTTTTTGCCTGTCTTTTTCACTAACTCAGTAAGGTGAGCCAGCGCCAATTCGGCCGTTGCATCCCGAACCTCAGAGCGCGTTCCTTCAAATTGCCGAAGCATGGTTTCACTGTGCAGGTTTTGCTGCAAGTCACGCCATGCCCAAGCCAACCAAACAGTGCCCACCGGCTTGGCATCAGTACCGCCAGTCGGTCCCGCAATGCCCGTGACGGCCACACTGATGTGGGCAGGTGAATGGGCTAAAGCACCCAA
>JABMMT010000321.1 GCA_013205155.1 Betaproteobacteria bacterium
CCCCCGGCAAGGTGCCCAATGACGTCCAATAAATCGTCGGCTAGCCCCGATTTTTCAAGCGTAATGCCCATAAAAATAAACAAGGGTATGGCAAGCCATTGATAACCTGCAACCACACCAAAAACCCGAGCGGGCAGTAAGTTAAAAAGCACTGGTCCGAAACCCAAATATCCAAATACAAAACCAACGGTTGCCAGGGTAATGGCTACAGGCACCCCAATCATCAGCATGATAAAAAAGCCGATGAGCATAAAAATAGCCATGGTGTGCATCTCAAACATGATTGTCTCCACCTTTTGTTTGGTAGTTCACGATCACTCGGCAAAACTCCCCTACGCCCTGCAAGGCTAAAAGAGAGAAGCCGATTGGAATGAGTCCCTTCACAATCCAGCGGTATGGAATTCCGCCAGGATCGGGTGACATTTCACCAATTGAAAACGATTGGTTGACGTACTTTATCGAGAGAAATATAAATATAATTCCCACCACCACAGTTAATGCGGCCGATAAAAGGTCAACATAGAACTTTGTTTTAGGTTTGTAGTTAGCATAAAACAGATCGACTCGGACATTATCACCGCGGAGTAATGCGTAGCTCATGCCGAATAAGATCAAGGCAGCTAACAAATGCCATTCGAGCTCTTGAGACCAAACTGATCCCACGCTCATGCTATATCTCAATGTAACATTGATGACTATCAAGCCCACAATGGCAAGGGCCACATACGACGTGGCCCTGCCAATGTGATCAAGTAAGCCTTCAATACGCGCTGCGATTGTATTTAAGGACTTTTGCAAACGAATTCCTAATTCAAATAATTAAAAAGAATATCAACCGCGAACTTTGTTGTGGTATGTGGCCTCACTGTATGAAGCCCAAATGTCATAGTTCCGCTTAAAAGCAAAATACGAATCATGCACTTTCTTTGTCATAGGGTCGGCCGCTGCGGCAGCATCCAAAATCTTCTTCGTTTCAGTACGCATTGCTGCAACAACGGAATCTGGCAATTGCAGGGCAGTGACGCCTTGATTTTTGACTAGGTCTTCCATCGCTTCTGCATTATTGCGTTGGCACCATGCCTCGCCAATCACATTGCATGCAGCAGATGCATTTTGAACCACCGCCTGCAGGTCTTTTGGTAACTTCTCCCAGGCTGCTTTGTTAATCAGGAGCTCAGATGTGGTTGCAGGCTCATGCCAGCCGGTGGTGTAGTAAAACTTGGCTGCTTTTTGCAAACCCAGACGACGATCCTGGAATGGGCCAACGAACTCAGCTGCATCAATAACACCACGCTCCAGCGCAGGGAAAATCTCACCACCCGGGAGCACCTTCACATCAACACCAAGACTAGCGTACACCTTACCGGCGAGACCAGGGATGCGCATCTTCAGGCCTTTTAAGTCCGCTACGGTATTGATTTTCTTTTTAAACCAACCGGTCATTTGCACACCCGTGTTTCCGCAGGGCATAGCAACCATACCAAATGGCGCGTAGGTCTCATTCCAGAGATCAATGCCGCCGCCGTCATATAGCCAGCCATTCATGCCCTGAAAATTTAGGCCAAATGGTACTGCTGTGAAATACTGCGCAGCAAAGGTTTTGCCAGTCCAAAAATAACTATTGGCATGGTTCATTTCAACGGTACCGGAACGTACCGCGTCAAAACCCTCGAACGCTGGGATTAATTCACCAGCGCCGAATACCTGAATCTTTAGACGGCCGTTGGACATTTCACCAATACGCTTAGCTAAATCTGTTGCGCTACCAGGTCCATCCATATAGAAAGGCGAGCCTTTCGGATAGGCACTTGTCATCTTCCAATTGAATGTTTGTGATGATTGCGCTTGAACGATGGCTGGAGCGCCTAAGGTAACCCCAACAACACCTGCACCGATTCCTGCGCCAAGAAACTTACGACGGTTTGTTTTCATAATTGACTCCTCCTGAATGAATACTAACTACAAAATAGGGTTAAAAGTTGATGCATATCAAGTTCTTTGGAATGACTTGTGCACGTTAAAGCCTCAAAAATAGTTTTTTGCTACCAAATAACTTTAATAGATGACTTTCTAAGCTAACTAAGGATATTCCCTAATAAGGTACATAAACTGCACTATTCTTGGGATGATTTGATTTCATGCTTCAATTTGGTGATTCAAAAAATCTAAACTAGTGGGATTTAGTTAGTAATTAATAGCTTGAGGGGAAATAATGCAGGCAAAGTGGGGTATCCAAGGGATGGCGGTTGCGCCGCATTCCCTTGCTTCTGAATCGGCATTAGCAGTTCTCAGAGAAGGTGGCAATGCACTGGAGGCAATGGTGGCTGCAGCAGCAACCATTGCTGTCGTTTACCCCCACATGAACTCCATTGGTGGCGACTCTTTTTGGGTCATCCATTCACCTGGTAAAGCGATGGGTGGCATTGATGCCTGTGGAGCAGCTGCAGGTTTAGCTACTAAACAATGGTATGCAGATCGGGGCATCACTAAAGCGATTCCTTTTCGTGGGCCCGTTGCTGCCAATACTGTTGCCGGCACAATCTCTGGATGGGGCGCTGCACATAAACTATCTAAACAAGGTCTAGGTGGCAAGATTCCTTTATCTCGTTTATTAGGAGACGCCATTCATTATGCAGAATCTGGCGTGCCAGTTACCTATAGCCAATCAAGTCTGACCGCAAAAAAGCGTGAGGAACTCTTGGCCATTCCTGGATTTGCAAAAACCTTTTTAATCAATGGCAAAGCGCCAGCGGTTGGCAGTATCTTTAAACAAGATCGTCTAGCAAAGACCTTGCGTCAAATCGCCACAAAAGGAACGGATGATTATTACCGCGGCGATTTAGCAGAATTACTGGCCAAAGAATTAACTGATATTGGTACACCACTTCGGCTGGCTGATCTCCAGCGTCATCATGCTAAGTTGATTGACCCACTTGAGCTAAAACATAGCTTGGGTAAGGTTTACAACATGGTGCCACCTACCCAAGGCGTAGTGTCATTAATGATCATTGGTATTTTGGATCAACTGAATTTGAAACGGTTTAAGGTGGATAGTACGGAGTATGTTCATCATTGCGTTGAGGCAACCAAACAAGCATTTAAGATTCGGGATCAGTTTGTCACCGATCCTGCTTATATGACAAAAAATGCACAATCATTTTTATCGCCTACTTTTCTGAAAAAACTGGCTAAGAATATTGATCCTAATAAAGCGCTGCCTTGGGGTCAAGGCAAAGGACCGGCCGATACAATCTGGATGGGCGTGATTGATGGTGATGGTAACTGCGTCTCCTTTATTCAGAGCATTTATCACGAGTTTGGCGCTGGTATTGTGCTGCCTAAGTCTGGCGTGAATTGGCAAAACCGTGGCTGCAGTTTTTCTCTTGATCCAAAAACACTCAATCATCTCGAGCCTTATCGCAAGCCCTTTC
>JABMMT010000322.1 GCA_013205155.1 Betaproteobacteria bacterium
ACACAAGCAGTGGGTGCTAAATCGATTGAGGTTGCGCCTACCGACAGTTATGGACATGACTTGCCCGCTATGTTGGCTGCCATTAACGCTTCGGGTCCTAAGGCCAAACTAGTCTTTGTTGCCAATCCCAATAATCCAACTGGGAGCTATTTACCAGCTAAAGAGATTGAAGCGTTCTTGATCGCAGTACCCAGCAGCGTGGTGGTTGTTTTGGATGAGGCATATAACGAATACCTAGCGCCTGAACAGCGCTACGATGCTATTGCTTGGGTAAAGCGTTTCCCGAACATGATTCTGTCACGGAGTTTCTCCAAGGCTTATGGCCTAGCTGGTTTACGTATTGGTTATGGGGTGGCTCAACCACATTTGACCGATTTGCTGAATCGCATTCGCCAACCCTTTAATGTGAATAGTCTTGCACAAGCTGCAGCAATTGCCGCCTTTCAAGATACTGCTTTCTTACAAAAAGGCTTTGAGCTCAATCGTGTTGGATATGCTCAGCTGACCAATGCCTTTGATCAGCTTAGACTTACTTATTTACCATCTGCCGGTAATTTTGTATTGGTTAAAGTGGGCGATGATGATGAGGCAGGCAGCCGTATCAACTTAGCCTTGCTCAAGCGCGGCATTATTGTTAGGCCAGTTGGAAATTACGGATTGCCACAATGGCTCCGTATCTCAATTGGTTTGCCCGAAGAAAATGCCGCCTTTCTAGATGCCTTAAAAGATATCTTGGCACAACAGTAATTCATTCAGATTACAGAAGATCAATACGCCAATGACCATTACTCATTCTGCAGGCAATTATGGAACCGTCACGATTGTCGGTGTTGGTTTGATTGGTGCTTCTCTGGGATTAGCACTGAAACAAGCAGGTGTAGTGAAAACAGTTTTAGGCGTAGGTCGGAGTAAAGAAAATGTAGATCAAGCCCTCAAGATGGGCGCGATTGATACTGTAGTGGATTTAGTTGAGGCTGCAAAAAAATCCGATGTGATTGTTTTGTGTGTGCCTGTTGCACAAATGCGATCTGCGTTTGAGCTGATTGAACCGTATCTTGAATCTAAAACTATGATTACTGATGCTGGAAGCACTAAGGGTGATGTGATTGTGGCTGCCAAAGAAGTCTTAGGTAAAAAAGCATGTCAATTTGTACCGGCCCATCCAATTGCGGGCGGTGCTCAACATGGTGCTAGTGCTGCTAAAGCGGATTTATTTAAAGGTAGGCAAACGATTATTTGTCCTATGCAAGACAATTCTCCAGAAGATATCGCTCTGATCAAGGGCTTTTGGGAATCGGTTGGCTCCGAAGTGAAAAAGATTAGTAGCGTGCAACACGATGCAATTTATGCAGCCGTCTCTCATTTGCCACATATTTTGTCTTATGCCTTGATGGCGAGTGTTGTCAATTCAGAGGATGCAGAGCAGAAGTTAGGGCATGTAGGCGCCGGCTTTAGGGACTTTACCCGCATTGCTGCATCTAGCCCAGAGATGTGGCGTGATATCTGCTTAGGTAATCGCACAGCAATCTTGAAAGAGCTTGATCAGTATTTAATGATCGTCAATCACATGCATCAATTAATTGCTCAAAATGATGGTCCTGGTTTAGAAAAGTTATTTAACAAGGCGAGTAAAGCGCGAAAAAACTTGGATGTAGTCTGATGGGTTCTTTGCCCAATATTGAGATTGGACCATTTAAACGAGCTCAAGGCTCGATTATTTTGCCGGGCTCTAAGAGTATTTCTAATCGCGCATTACTGCTGGCAGCACTTTCTTCTGGCACCACAACTCTCAAGAACTTATTAGATGCTGACGATACGCAGGTGATGCGTAATGCGCTCCGCCAGTTGGGTCTTTTAGTCATCGATCAACCCGATCATGTATGTGTAGTAGAGGGCTGTAATGGCAAATTTCCAGTGCGTGATGCTGATCTCTTTATGGGGAATGCGGGGACTGCAATTCGCCCATTGACTGCAGCGCTAGCGATGCAAGGTGCTAACTATCGTTTATCAGGCGTAGCTCGAATGCATGAGCGACCAATTCGTGATCTTGTTGATGGATTGCGCCAAGTGGGTGCCAAGATCGAATATGAATTACAAGATGGTTATCCACCGATTCAGATTTCTGCGGCGGATATTCAGATTAAAGATGTTGTTAAGGTGCGGGGCGATGTATCGAGTCAATTTTTAACAGCTTTGCTGATGGCCTTGCCTTTAGTTGCCTCCGAACCCGTGCGGATTGAAGTAGTCGGCGAACTCATTTCACGTCCTTATATCGATATCACCCTCAAATTAATGGCCAGATTTGGTGTCAAGGTCTCATGCCCTGATTCACAATCATTTGTGATTCCTGCCAAAACTTCGCATATTGTTTATCAAAGTCCAGGAGAGCTCTCGGTTGAAGGTGATGCTTCCTCAGCCTCTTATTTCTTAGCCTTGGGTGCTATCGGCAATGGCCCTGTGCGCGTACTTGGAGTCGGCAAAGATAGCATTCAAGGCGATGTCGCATTTGCAGATGCGCTTGCCCTCATGGGCGCCAACATCACTGCAGGTGAAGATTGGATTGAAGTTGCCGGCGTCAAGAATGCCAATCGAAAACTCAATGGCATCACTATAGATTGCAATGCAATACCAGATGCTGCCATGACACTCGCGGTTGCCGCATTGTTTGCAGAAGGCCCAACACGCTTAAATGGTATCGCAAGTTGGCGCGTGAAAGAAACTGATCGTATTGCTGCTATGGCAACAGAATTAAAGAAAGTTGGGGCAATCGTTGAAGAGGGCTCTGATTACATCGTGATTCAGGCGCCAGCATCTCAAGATGATTGGAAATCACCAAGCGACGGTATTGATACATACGATGACCATCGAATGGCAATGTGTTTTTCACTTGCGGCATTTGGACCCCACACACTCAAAATCAACAATCCGAATTGTGTTGCTAAAACATTCCCCACTTACTTCGCAGAGTTTTTGCAGGTAGTGAGTTAAATACTGCCAAATGAGCTCTTTTCCAGTCATTGCCATTGATGGACCTACTGCTTCTGGCAAAGGGACGGTTGCATCTCTAGTGGCAGATAAATTAGGTTTTCATTACTTAGACAGTGGAGCGCTTTATCGCTTGCTTGCACTAGCAAGTGAAATCCAGGGAATTGATGTCAAAAATGGCCCAGAATTAGGTCTTTTAGTTCCTAAGTTATTGATTTTATTTAAAAATAATCAAATTACCCTGAATGGCGAGGATGTTTCGGAAGCGATTCGCACTGAAAGCATTGGTCTTAGAGCCTCAGCTTTGGCAGTACATCCCGCAGTAAGGACGGCTTTAGTGGGCCTACAGCGCAGTTTTCTGCAAGCTCCAGGCTTGGTAGCTGATGGCAGGGATATGGCAAGTGTGATATTCCCAGATGCAGTTTTGAAGGTTTTCTTGACTGCAACGGCTCCTGCCAGAGCCGAACGTCGTTATAAGCAATTGATAGCTAAGGGAATTTCTGCTAAACTTTCCGACTTACTGCAAGATTTGCAGGAGCGGGATGCCAGAGACAGTAGAAGAGGCGCCGCCCCTTTAGTGATTGCAGATGGTGCAAAAGTGCTTGAAACATCAGATTTGTCGATAGATCAAGCAGTTAAGATAGTTTTAGATTGGTATCAATCTATAGCTGCTTAGTTTTGCAGGTAGTAGATGTTAGCTGTAAGGAGTAGTTTTGGCGTCTTAAGAAACTCTACAACGCGATCATTTCATTAGCGTGTTTCTTTGAGACTTTTTTAACCTAACCCGTCGGGCCTTCTGGCGGCACAAAGTGAATACACATGTCTGAATCATTTGCAGAATTATTTGAAGAATCATTAACCCGATCGAATATGAAGACCGGCCAAGTTATTTCGGCTGAGGTCCTTCGCATCGACCATAACTTCGTCGTTGTTAACGCTGGCTTAAAGTCTGAAGCGTTTATTCCTGTTGAAGAATTCCATAACGACGCTGGCGAGATTGAAGTAGCTCCTGGCGATTTCGTTTCTGTTGCTATCGATGCCTTGGAAAATGGCTATGGCGACACCATCCTCTCTCGCGATAAAGCGAAGCGCTTGGCATCATGGATGAATTTGGAAAAAGCGCTCGAGCAAGCTGAGATCGTTACTGGTACTGTTACCGGTAAGGTTAAAGGTGGCTTGACTGTGATGGTGAACGGTATCCGCGCATTCTTGCCCGGATCACTCGTTGACACACGTCCAATTAAAGATACTAGCCCTTACGAGGGCAAGACCATGGAGTTCAAAGTTATCAAGCTTGACCGTAAGCGTAACAACGTAGTGTTGTCACGTCGTGCAGTGGTTGAAGCTAGCCAAGGTGAAGAGCGTGCTAAGTTGATGTCTAACCTTAAAGAAGGTGCAGTTGTCACTGGCCTCGTTAAGAACATCACTGATTACGGCGCATTCGTTGACCTCGGTGGTATCGATGGCCTCTTGCACATTACCGACTTGGCATGGCGTCGCGTGCGTCACCCAAGCGAGATGTTGACTGTTGGCCAAGAAGTAACAGCTAAGATTTTGAAATTTGATCAAGAAAAGAACCGTGTTTCACTTGGCGTGAAGCAGCTTGGTGATGATCCATGGGTAGGTATCGCACGTCGTTACCCACCTAATACCCGTTTATTCGGCAAAGTAACCAACTTGACTGATTACGGCG
>JABMMT010000323.1 GCA_013205155.1 Betaproteobacteria bacterium
GGGGTTGGATAGATAGAGGATTAACAGCGCAGGCGAGAGGACTAAAACAGTTCTGCACATTGGGCCCTAGCTGGATAAGACTCGCCGCCCTACCTGTACCGAATCTCGTGGCGCCCCAGCGGTTTCTAAGATTTTCAAAATGGCTCCGACAGCGTTGATGCAGGCATAAAATTTATGTTCCACTCAGGATAATAAAGTTCAGCGTCTAGTTACGGGACGCTTGATGTCTGTTATCGGCAAATAGGGGACAGGCACCTCTTCTCTTTTCTTCCTTTTGAGAGATGTTCAACATAGATTAATCTTGGCATAATCCTAAGCAAATATTCTCACCATATCAAATTAAATCAACCAATATGACAACACAATCTAGCAATGAACCCAAGAACCAGGCCCGTCGTGATTTACTAACGTCAGGAGCGGCTGTTATGGGTAGCTCACTCTTGCCTACCGGCGTGCAAAATGCACAGGCGCAATCTAGCTCTAATAAACTTCCTCAGGTTGATGCACCGGCTGGTTACAACATCCTTTTTGTTTTGGTAGACCAAGAACATTTTTTTAATCAGTGGCCGATTCCTGTTCCAGCTCGTGAAGCCATTAAAAAGAAAGCGATCACATTTGTTAATCACCAAAATGCATCAGTTCAATGCTCATCAGCACGCTCAGTAATTTATACAGGCCAACATATTCAGCACTCTGGAATATTTGATAATCTCAATTTTTTATGGCAACCTGATTTATCTTCAAAAGTAAAAACCATTGGACACCGTCTGGATGAGCTTGGTTATCATCCTGCTTATCAGGGTAAGTGGCATCTTTCCTACAATATGGATCAAGTCAAGCATGCTTACAATGCGCCACTTGACGACTACCGTAAGATCATTAAAGGATATGTCTTTAATGACTTTTTAGGCTTTGGAGATATTTGCGATAAAGAGTTGGGCGGTTATACCTTTGATAAAGCCAATGTTGCCTCTGCTGTTGCATGGCTTCGCAATCAAGGACAGAAATTAAAAGAGAAAAAACAGCCTTGGTATTTGGCTGTCAATATTGTCAATCCCCATGATGTCGCATATTACAACTCTGACTTGCCCAATGAAACTCAACAGCAAAACAGTGCTGCTATTCCAGTGCCTAGAGCGCCAACAGATGATTTATACAAGGCGACTTGGAATAGTTATCCATTGCCAGAAAGTCGTAAGCAGGCATTAGATGCCCCTGGCCGTCCTGCTGCCCATAAGATTTATCAGGAAGCTTGGAATGCAATCTGCGGCAATTGGCCCAATGAAGATCGGCGCTGGAGATCGTTACTGAACTACTATTTCAATTGCATCCGTGATAGCGATGAAAATGTGGCAGCTGTCATGCAGGGTCTGAAAGATAGTGGAATGGAAGATAACACTATTGTGATCTTTACAGCCGATCATGGGGAATTAGGCGGGTCTCATCAAATGCGGGGTAAAGGAACTACGGCTTATAAAGAGCAAAACCATTTACCGCTCATGATTATTCATCCGGCCTATCCTGGCGGCAAGGAATGCAAGGCAGTGACATCGCAAGTGGATTTAGCTACAACGATCATTTCATTAACTGGAAAAGATGCTGCCTCTAGAAAGAAAGCAGCCAATGGTCTTCCAGGGCGTGATTTAGTGCCGCTATTAAAAAATCCTGAGTCGGCTGAACTTGAGTCACTCAGACCGGGAGCTCTGTATAACTTTAATATGCTCTCATTTGTTGACGTAGAGTGGGCAAGAAGAACCTACCCTTGGATGTTTAGTGGCCATGTGCCAACGCAAGAAGAAATTAAGATTACTACTATTCATGAACCAAATTTTTCAACACGCTCAGCGATGAGAAGCGCATCGAATGGTCGCTATCGTTTTTCTCGCTATTTCTCCCCGTTGAAATTTAATACGCCAACTACTTTTGAAGAGTTAATCGCCAATAATGACCTAGAGCTCTTTGATTTGCAAAATGATCCAGCCGAAATGAATAATTTGGCGATGAATCCTAAAAAGAATGCTGAACTCATTATGGCGATGAATAAGTTGACGAATGAGTTAATTGCGCAAGAAGTAGGTGTTGATGATGGTAGCTTCTTGCCGATTCGTAATGGGAAGTGGTACTTTCCGAATAAGAATCAAAGGTAGTGCTAGATTTGATGTATGCAAGGAAATTGGTCAAGTGATTCTCTATCCATCGCCTCTACCGTCCCACAGGATCAACCATCACCACTAGCTAGGATTTCTAATAATCAACAGAGTTAGCCGCAGTAAACCCTCTTTTCAGGCCAAAACACAGTTTCATTTATAATTCCCAGTCTTGGCCTGGTAGCTCAGTCGGTAGAGCAGAGGATTGGTGTCAGCAAGTGGCTTGAACACAGCAGCTACAGAAAGTACTCACTATCAAATCGTTGCCAC
>JABMMT010000324.1 GCA_013205155.1 Betaproteobacteria bacterium
ATTTTCATGTGGACCAGAACGACGACGACTACAGGCACCTCAAAGGTGATCCCAAAAGCTAAAAAAGTCGTCATTGCAAAACTAAGGTACTTATCAATATCGGTAGACATCTCCGCACCCAATGGTGCGTTATAGCTCGCCATGAAATTAAACACTGTGGGGAAGACTAGGAGATAAGCAAATGCCATGCCGATGATAAATAAAGAATAGCTACTGACTACTAAAGGCAAAATCAGTTTTCGCTCATGCATATATAGTCCCGGCGCAATAAATGCCCAGAGCTGATACATCACGACTGGCAGTGCGATCAAAAAAGCAACCAGCATCGTAACTTTCATGGGGACAAAGAATGAGCCTGTCACATCCGTCACGATCATCTTGCCACCAGCAGGCAGTGCATTGAGTAAGGGCTGTGCAAATAAATGAAAAATATCTGGCGCCCAATAGACCAAGGACACAAAGACAACAATAATCGCTAATGCCGATTTAATAACGCGATCGCGTAGCTCGAATAAATGCGAAAGAAAGGATTCTTGTAATCCAGAATCTTGGCTTGAAGTATCTTGTGTCATGAATGAATTATTTGCCTGCGCTATGATGAAAGCGCTTCATTCTGGCCGCACCTGATTGCACACGCGTCCGAATTCCAGCTGAGCGCTTAAACCAAACTGGTCTAGCCGCCCGTCGCACGCCCCAACTACTGCGACCTTGACGCTTCGTTTTACGCAAAACTTCTTGTTCATCCGGGGGGAGCTTTTCAAAACTGGTTTCAAAAATATCGGCTTGGTCGCTTAAATTAGCGCTTGCCTCTTTAACAGTTGAGTTGATGCTGTCTTCAACATCTTTGAAGGCAGACGTAGTTTCTTCTCGGAGTTTTTTAAATTCTTCAATCTCCATCTGGCGATTGACTTCCGATTTGACATCGGCCATATAGCGCTGAGCGCGCCCAAATAGATTGCCGACCATGCGCGCGACCTTAGGCAAGCGCTCTGGACCAATCACTACTAATGCCACTACTGCAATGAGCGCAAGTTTTGAAACTCCAAGATCAATCATTTATCAACCGCATGAATTTCTATCTGCGCTGTAGCGATTATTTATTTACATCTTTAGCGTGAACATCAACTGTTTTATCCGCAGTTGCAGCCGTTTGCTGCAGTTGCTCTCCAGTTTGCTCTTTGGATTCTTCAGATGTCTTCATACCATCTTTGAAGCCCTTCACAGCGCCGCCCAAGTCTTGGCCCATATTCCGTAATTTTTTGGTGCCAAACACCAACATCACGATGACCAACACAATTAACCAATGCCAAATACTAAATGAACCCATTTTTAATCTCCTTGGATTATTTTTTCCAGGGGCGGGGTCCGCCCATCACATGTAAATGCAAGTGATAAACCTCCTGCCCACCATCCACACCATTATTCACCATCAATCTAAAGCCACCATCTCTTCCGGGACGGCAACCTTGCTCTTTGGCAAGACGGGGTGCTAATTCCATCATTCTACCTAACAAAGGGCTATCTATGCATTCTGCGGACTCTAACATAGGGATATGTTTTTTAGGAATGATCAAAAAATGCACTGGCGCTGCTGGGTTAATGTCCTTAAAAGCATAGATTTCCTCATCCTCATACACCTTTTGAGACGGAATCAAGCCTTGAGAAATCTTGCAAAATAGGCAATTTGGATCGTTTGACATGGTTTATTCCTTACCAGAGGCTTTTCTTGCAGCCTTTTCCTCAATACCTGAGGTGCCCAAACGACGGTCTAACTCTTCAATGACGTCCTCAGGACGTAAATTAAATTGTGACAAGGCAATCAGACAGTGGAACCAAAGATCAGCCATCTCCCCTACCAAGAGCTTTTTCTGCTCTGGCGCTAGGTTAGAGCTACGCACATCTTTGGCAGCCATGACGGCCTCAGTAGCCTCTTCCCCGATCTTTTTCAATATGCCGTCATCACCCTTCGAAAAGAGCAAAGCAGTATAAGAAGTCTTAGGATCCGACTGGCCCGCCTTAAATGCATCTCGACGCTGGTCGACCACATCGGCCAAATGGGCAAATGCTGAATCTAAATTAGAGGGTTTATTGATCTTTTCTGTCATGACTTTTTTAAATAGCTAAGTCCAATCTACAACTTTCAGCTTCTTCACCCTTTTAAAAGCTTGATCATTTGTTACCAAAGTTGCGCCGATCGAAAATGCATGAGCAGCTATCTGCATATCAAGAGGCCCTAGGCTATCACCCTTAGATTCTAGCTCTGCCCTCAAGTTACCATAATGATCAGCCACATCGCTACCCCAAGCTAAGACGTCAACTCTTCTTAAAAATTCATTGACTACTTTATGAAGATTGATGGCACCCGGCTTACGGGCCAGGCCATAACGTAGCTCAGCCTCAGAAATCACAGATAAGCATAGACTATCCATTGGAAGACTGGTAATTCTTTTACTAACGCTTGGGTGCCGCCTAAGAAAATGACTTACCGTATTGGTATCAAGCATGTATCTCATTCATTAATCCCGTCCAAAGGATCGCGGGTTTGATTTCCTTGTTTACGATCTTTAGGACTTAAAAAGTCTTTTGGAATCTCGGTATCTTTAAGCGCAAGGAAAAAATCATCCCAACTATCTGGTTTACGAGAGAGAATCAGATCGCCAGTGGATGGGTCACGCCTAATAAACACTTCCCTTCCCTCAAAGCGAAATTCGGCAGGCAAGCGCACTGCCTGACTACGACCATTCATAAAAATTTTTGCTGTTTGAGCCATGATGAGCCCTTTTAGTATATACCATATATATCTAGGGATGAAGTCAGTCCTTAGATATTTTGACCCAATTAGCTTGCTTGCTATCCCACTGCATGAAGAAACAGCTATGTTCTCCAGTGTGACAAGCAATGCCATCTTTTTGCTCCACCATCAGTAATA